>JAAYVR010000056.1 GCA_012517065.1 Verrucomicrobiota bacterium
ACTCTCACAGCCGCGGGTGAATAAGGCCATCCGCTTGGCAAACCCGCGGCCCAGTTGAACGTTGCGAGTTGAACGTTGTACGTTGGACGTTGAAAGTGTCAATAGCTTGATCAGTTTGGTCTTCTGCTTGAGAACGCTGAACGTACAACGCTCAACGTACAACGTTCAGAGGCATTACTGCTCGATGAATGCTCGTTTCAAGGCCGCCTAAAGGCGGGACTCTCACAGCCGCGGGTGAATAAGGCCATTCGCTTGGCAAACCCACGGCCCAGTTGAACGTTGCGAGTTGAACGTTGTACGTTGGACGTTGAGAGTGTCGATAGCTTGATCAGTTTGGTCTTCTGTTTGAGAACGTTCAACGTAGAACGCTCAACGTGCAACGTTCAGAGGTATTACTGCTCGATGAATGCTCGTTTGAAGGCCGCCTAAAGGCGGGACTCCGGCGGCCGTGGGCGCGGCATCGCCCAAAGCGCAGAACAACCGATCGCTGTTAGGGTTCCGCGCTTACGGGGAACAGTGAAAGCGTTCTGGTCCTGATTCCGGTACTCCAGTGCTTTGCGCCTGCGCCAAGGGGCGACCCGCGATGCTCCGAGCCAACAACGTGTCTGTCCCCATGTTGGCATTCGAAGGGTTCCTTGACCGGTAAGGTGGCGACACTTTCAGATCAACTGAGTGATTGGTTTGGGGTCGGCTTCTCAACGGCTGGTCTTTCACGCAGCCGCATAATGATGCAATAAACCGTCGGTGTGGCAATGAGCGAGAATAACATCGAAATGCAGAGTGCGCCGATGAGGCCAATGGCCAATGGGCGCAGCATATCTGCTCCATGGCCGATGCCCCATGCCAGTGGCAGCATTGCGAGCGCCGTGGCAGAGGTTGTCATCAAAATCGGCCGTAGGCGGCGCTGGCCTGAGCGGACGAGTGCTTCTTCGAGGGTTGCGCCTTTGCCGAGGTGGTGGGCCACAAGATCGAGCATTAGGATGCCGTTTTTGGCGACGATGCCGATGCCGATGATTGCGCCAAGGAAGCTGACAATATTGAGCGTTGTTCCCGTGAGCCAAAGGGCGGCCACAGTGCCGGCCAACGCCAGGACGCTGCCGAAGACGATGGCGAACGGTTCTCGGAAACTGCGGAATTCGATCAGGAGCACAGTGAACACGAGAGCGATGGCCAGTAGCAGTACGACCAAGAGATTGCGGAAACTCTCCTGCTGTTGTTGGAACAGGCCGCCGAATTCGATTACGCCCGGGGGGATGCTCTTATCTTTTGCCAGCACCTGCTTGATCTCGGCGATGGCGCTGCCCATGTCGCGGTTTTCAAGTGCGGCGGTCACAGCCACCAGTTGGCGCAAATCTTCGCGTGCCAACTCCAGTTGGCCGCCTTCCTCGGTGATGTCGGCTACTTGAGAAATCTTCACCAAACCGCCGCCGGGGGTGCGAATGGGCAGTTCGCGAAGCGTATCGAGGCGGTTCAGGTCGCGCGGATCGGCTTTGACGCGTATTTCTACGACGCGATCGCCTTCGAGCACAGAGGATGCGGTTTGGCCGAGCAACGCTGTATTGAGAGCTGCAGCGATATCGTCACTTGTCATGCCGTATCTCTGGGCGTCGATTGGGCGGATGCGGAAGCTGATGGTTGGGCCGGTCATTTTCAGGCCGTCAAATGTATCCACAACACCGCGGACTTTTTCGATGGCTTGTTTCACCTCGGGCGCCTTTTTCATCAGCCATGCTGTGTCGGTGGAGAACAGCTTGATTTCAATCGGCTTGGGCGACCATGTCAGGTCGCCGATCAAATCGCCGAGGATGCCGGGGAATTCCCATCGTGATTGTGGGAATGCGGTGTTGAACTTGCGGCGAAGCTCCTGTTTGACCTCTTCAGTGCTGCGTTTGCGGTCGGGACGCAATTTGACCAGAAAATCGCCGTGATCCGGCTCGGCCACAGCCAATGCGAGACGCGCGCCGGTGCGGCGGGAGTAACCTTCGACGTCGGGCGTGGCGCGCAGGATTGCTTCGGCTTGCTGCATGATCCGGTCGGTTTCCTCGAGACTTGTGCCCCAGGGCATAAAGTAATCGATAACAAACCCGCCCTCGTCCATGTCGGGCATGAATCCGGTGGGGAGACGATTGTAAACCAGCCATGCGCTGCATCCGATTGCGAGGCACGCGAGGAAGGTGATCCATCGCCGACGCAGGGCTCTTACCAGAGTCGCTTCAAAGAGCCGGGCCAGGGGGCGCATGGTGAAGCCGCCATCCTCGGTCTTGGGTTTGTGGCCATGTTCCAAATGCTCGCGGTCGCGCATGAAAACGGACGCCAGTGATGGCGTGAGAGTGACGGCCAGAACCAGCGACGTCAGCAATGCCACCACCATTGTAAGCGCCAGTGATCGGAAGAACACACCAGGCAAGCCGTCCAGGAAAGCCAACGGGATGAAGACCACCACTGGCGTCAGTGTTGAGCCTATGAGTGGGTGCAGGATTTCGCCAAGGCCGGACTTGATGGCTTGCAGGCGCGATTCGCCGTGAGCCACCTTTGTGTAGATTGCTTCCACGACCACGATAGCATCGTCGATGATCAGGCCGATGGCCGCGGCGATCCCGCCCAGGGTCATTAAATTGAACGTCAGCCTTGCAGCGAACATCGCCACCACCGTCGCCAGCACAGACACGGGAATAACCACGATGGCGGTGAGCACGCTGCCCCAGTTTTTCAAGAAGAGGTAAAGGATCACGATCGCCAGCAACAGGCCAACGATGATGCTTTCCCAAACGCTGCCGACCGATTCTTTGACCAGCAATGACTGGTCGTAATAGAAGGCCAGTTCGAGGTCTGGCGGCAAAGTTTTCCGCAATTCGGCGAGCTGGGCTTTCAGGTCGCGGGCAATTTGCAAGATGCTGCTGCCGGTCGGTTGGGCGCGGATATTCATCAATACGGCGCGGCGACCTTGGGCATTGACGATGTTAAAAACTGGTTCAGGTCCGCGCTCGACGCGGGCTAAGTCGCGGATGCGGACGGGTTGGTTGTCCCGCATGGCCACCACGAAATCTTCGATGTCCTTGATGTTTTTGGCGCGGCCATCCACCAGAGCAAGGTAGATTGTGTAGTTCTCGCTGTGAAAACCGGCGGGAGCGACGATGTTGTTTTTCTCGAGCGCGGCGGTGACGTCCGTCAGGGCCAGATTGGCGGCCGCCAGTTTGAGCGGGTCAACCACGACATGAAACTCCGGGGTACGCCCGCCAACCATGTCCACCCGCGCCACGCCGGGAATTCGCAGAAAACGCGGCTTGAGATCATAGCGAGCGATTTCCCACAACTCCATGACGTCGCGTTTCGGGCTTGTCAGGCTGATGCCGATTATCGGGAAGGCATTGAAAGTGAGGCGCCACACGGTGGTCTTTGCATTGGCAGGCAGGCTGGCTTTGAGCTGCGAAATGCGGTTCAGCACGTAAAGCTCGCTTACGACCATGTTCACCCGCCAATTGAAGAACACATTCACCTCTGCGCTGCCACGGCCCGTGGCTGAGCGCACCTGAACGACGCCCGGGATGTCTTTCATTGCTTCTTCGATGGGTCGGGTGACGGTGGCCATCATTTCGTCGGCGGGCATGACGCCGCAATCCACGAGAACGACGCAGCGGGGGAATTCGGTTTCGGGGAAGACCGAAGATGGCATCCGCAGCGCGCAATAGACGCCGCCCAGACAAACAGCCAGGGTGATGAAAATGACGGCCAACCGGTGCCGGATGGCAAACGCACCGACGCCCGACCAGTTGGATGGGGCTGAGTGACTGGCAGTTGCCTCGCTCATTTCGTTCCCTCGTGCAAATCGAGAATCCGCACCTTCGTTTCCTTCGGCAGAGCGTAAGAGCCAGCCGTCACCACCATCGCCCCCTCGGTCACGCCTTCGCCCTCGACTTCGACAAGGTCTCCATCGCGCAGGCCGACCTTGACGACCAGTTGTTTTGCCACGTCACCATCAACAATGGACAGCGTGCTTTGACCGTCGTGGTCCGTGTAAACCGATTCGCGTGGCACGGCAAGTCGCCCGATGCGTTCCTCCGTAACGATTCGTGCGTGAACGAATTGTCCGGGAAGCAACCCAGTTTTGGGGGGCACAGACACGCGCACCAGCACTGTGGCAGTTTTATCGTCCGCTTGGGGGCTTATGTAAACAACCCTGCCTTCGGCTGTGATGTTACTATTCTGTCCCGGAAACAATTCCGCGGGCTGGCCAGGCTTCACTTGCATTGCTTCGGCGACGGGCACGTGCACTGTGGCCACCAGCCGGGTTGGATCGATGATTTCGGCGACCACAGTTCCGGGTTCGACTGTCTGACCGGGTTGCACGTTGATGCGTGCTACGATGCCGGTGATTGGTGAAGCCAACTGCACTTGGGCGAGCTGGGCTTGTGCAGCTGCGAGGTCGGCTTTTGCTGCGGCGAACTGCTGGGCGGCCTCTTGCAGTGCCTTTTCTGATGTGCCTTCGATGGCTTTGAGTTGTCTCTGCCGCGCCATGTTTTGCTCGGCAAACTCGACGGCGTGTTTGGCCTTTTCGACCTGCGCAAGCGCCACCCGGTCGTCCAGCTTTACCACAACCGTGCCAGGCTCCACTCGCTCGCCTTCTTTCACTGGCACGGCCGCTACGATGTTGGCTGTGGGTGTGGAAAGCCGCGCTGCGCCAGCGGGTTTGCCACCGCCCGCCGGTTCAGCTTCGACCATGCCATAAGCATCCACGCGGGCGCGCATTGTCACGCGGACGACCCTACCAACCTGGACCGCCACTTCAGTGGAGGGTTCCTCCTCGTCTCTGCTTTGGTTAACGCATCCGCACAGAAAAGCAAACGCCGAAACAGTAAAGAATGTGAACTGAACCAGTCTGGTTTTCATGGTGCTGGAGGTGGTCTTTGAGAAGTCCTGGAGATTGCAGGCGGCTCGAGCGGGTCCGCAGGGAGCATTACCGGGCTTTGCAACGCTTCCTCCAACCGGGTGAGCGCTTGCTGTGCGCTGGCAGTGGCCGCGGCATTTGCGAGACGCGCGGCAGCCAACTCGACTTGAGCGGCGATTACCTCGCTGCGCGATACTTCGCCGGCTTCATACCGCCCGCGGGCCAGGCGCTCCTGTTTTTCCAGGTTCGCCACAAGCGATGCCGCTGCGGCGGATTTCTCGATGGCTGCGCTGTAGCCCGCAAAGGTGCGATCGATTTCCGCCAGGACACGAGCCTGAAGTGCATTGAATCTTGCTGCGCACTCGGCGCGGTGCGCTTCTGCTTCAGCAATCGAGCCCTTGTTCAGGTTCAGAATCGGTAACTCCAGAGCCAGTCCAACGCCCCATTTGTTGTCGCCCTGATCATACTCGTACCCTGGACTTAGATGGACGTCAGGATACTGCTTGGCGATTTCCAAGCGCAACGCCGCCTCGCTGGCCGCGTATTCGGACAATGCCGCCAAGATGTCCGCCCGGCTGAGCAATGCCTGACGGCGTGCTGTCTGCAGGTCCAGGTCGGGCGGCAAACGGTCCAGACCGGCAAATGAAATCTCCAATCCGTCCAGCGCGCGGGTTGGCACGCCGATGACCTCGGCCAGGGTCACGCGACTCTCAGATCGCAGGCGTTTGGCTTCTTGCAGCATAAGCATGGTGGTGTCGAGGGCGATGCGTTCGCGTGTGACTTCGGCGGCAGACACAGCTCCGGCGGCCAGTTGCGCTTCGAGCAATTTGACGTTTTCTTCCTGAGCAGCCTGTTGTGTGCTTAGCAGTTGCTCTTGTTCGGTCGCCGCATTCAACTCGACCAAAGTCTGCCGCAGTCTTCCGCGCACGCGCCAGGCGGCGGTGGCGATGTTCAACTTTGCGGCGTCGGAGAGATGGCGGGCTTGGGCGATGCGGCGGCCACGCTTGCCGGCGGTTTCAAGCGGAAGGTCCAGATTGACCGCCGCGATCCAGGGCGATGGCGTGAAAGTGGTGGTGTTGTACTGGGGCGAGATTGAGAGTGTGGGGTTCTTGCGCTGAGCGGCGGTGTGAACCGCTGATTGGGCCGTGCCCCATTGCGCTCGCGCAAGGTCCAGCTCCGGCGAGAAATAGAATGCGGCGAGCGTGAGCGCCTTCAAGTCCCATGTAAGGCGCGGCCATTCTCCGGAGATGCCGTTTGTTTCGAGAAACACTCGCAAACCGGAATCGCTCAATGAGCGGGATTCGAAGTCTGCGGCTGCTTTGGAGGCAGCCAATGGTCTGTGTTCGAACCGAACACAAGCGGAAAAGCTGCCAATTGCGAGCCCTGCCACAAGCAATTGCGTGGCAATCAAATTCAAACACGAACGTCCGCGCCACGGAATATCGGCACGAGTCATAGGCGCCAAATGCAGTTCAGGCGGTTTAGCCACAGGGAATGCGCCTGGCTTCGTCGCCCTGAACGGAGCGAGTATGCGCCCACTCCGTTGTGTTACAAGTCCTTGTTTGACGGACGAAACACTCATTGCCGCGCAAACTGGGAACTATGACGGCGACGGGTTGCCCTGCGCATACGGCGATGTCGCGCCCGCGGCTGTTGAGTCCCGCCTTTCGGCGGCTTTGAAACGAGCACTCGTCGAGCAGTAATACCTCTGAACGTTGCACGTTGAGCGTTGGACGTTCAACGTTCTCCAACAGAAGACCAAACTGATCAAGCCATCGACACTTTCAACGTTCAACGTACAACGTTTAACTTACAACGTTCAACTAGGCCGCGGGTTTGCCAACCGAGTGGCGTTGTCCCCCCGCGGCCGTTAGAGTCCCGCCTCGAGGCGGACGAGTTGGATGTGGTTGGGAGTTAGTCTGGCAGCGGTACGTGCAGTGGTGACTTGATCGGGGCGCTTTTCCTTGTGACGGAGTCGCATGGGATGCCGATATGGGGACAGGCACTTTGTTTGGGCAGAAAGACAAAGCGGCAGCAAGCTGCCGCACTCCAAACGCTTCGCGCCTACCAGCGCCCACTGCATCCGCTGGGGCCATATGGGGACAGGCACGGAGTTTGGGCATAGAGACAAAGCGGCAGCAAGCTGCCGCACTCCACGCGCTTCGCGCCGACCAACGCCCACTGGATCCGCGGCAGCGGGTTAGAAACCATCGGGATCAGCGCCCTCTTCCTTGTGACGGAGTCGCAGCAGATATTTCGCAGCCCGGCGTGGCCGACAGCCCGAGCGGGCGCAGAAGCCGGCGTTGCCCGTCGGGCAACTTTGGTTCCGGTTAGGCCGGGCTGGGCAATGTGCGGGCTAAGCGGTCAACCAGTCCTTTTCAATTTCTTCCAATGTGCGGCCTTTGGTTTCGGGGACTGCACCCCAAACAAGCAGCACAAGAACCGCACAAAACGCCGCGTAAAGGTAGAAGGGGAACGCGTGGTTGAAATGGCGCACAAGCCACGGGTTCTCGTCCAACATTGGGAATGTCTGGGACACGGCGAAATTGGCCGACCAGAGGAATACGGTTGCGACTGACATTGCTCTGCCTCTGAGGCGCGTTGGATAGATTTCGGATAGCAGCACCCACGTGACCGGGCCAACCGACAGCGCAAAAAACGCGATGTACCCCAGAATAAATGCCAGCACACCCAGCGGCATTTTACCTGACTGTGCAATTGCGCCCATCCCGATCAGACACAACCCCATTCCCGCAGCTCCTGCTATCATCAAGGGTTTTCGCCCGAGCAGGTCAACCGTCCATATCGCGCCAATTGTAAACAGCAGGTTGACAGCGCCAACCACGATCGTTTGGAGCAGGGCAGCGTTAACGCCAGACCCCAGTTGCTTGAATATCTCGGGCGCGTAATAAAGGAAAACATTGATGCCCGTGACCTGCTGGAGCACCGCCAGTCCAATCCCAACCAGCAAAGCCTTGCGCAGTCGGGGACCGAGCAGTTCGACAAACGACGCCGGTTGCAAACTCAGCGTTTCTCGGATTGCGGTCAATTCGCGATCGGCTTCATCGGCTGGATTGATTCGCAGCAGAACATCCCGGGCTGTTTGCTCCCGGCCCTGTTCGACGAGCCAGCGCGGACTCTCCGGCACCGAGAAAACAAGCCCAAAAAACAATGCCGCCGGTATGCACCCCGAAGCAAACATCCAGCGCCACCCCGTCGTTTCATTCCACACCGGATTGTCCGGGCGCGTAATGGCGTAGTTGACAAAGTAAATCACCAGCATACCGCTGATGATGGCGAACTGGTTCACCGACACCATCCTGCCCCGGATACGGGCGGGTGAGATTTCGGCGATGTACATTGGCGACGCAAGGGAAGCCACGCCGATTGCCACTCCGCCGAGGATGCGGAACACGACGAAGACCCAAAAACGCTCTGGAATTGCTGTGCCGATCGATGACACGACAAAGAGGAACGCTGCAAGCAACAATGTCTTTTTGCGGCCCAGCAGGTCGCTGAACACACCGGCCACCAGACACCCAATGACGCATCCCAGCAACGCGCTGGCAGCGGCCCAGCCTTTCATCGCCGGGGTAAGTTGAAAGTGCGATTGCAAAAAACCAATCGCTCCGGAAATCACCGCTGTGTCGTAGCCAAAGAGCAAACCGCCCAGGGCCGCGACAAGGCAGATCATCACCAGATACGAAGTGCGCTTCGAGGCGCGTTCATCCGAGTTTTGCATTTGTGCAGGTTCTGATTGTGCGGTTTGCGATCCAGCTTCAGCCTTTGGCGTGATCGCGAAGCGCGTTAAACATTGCGATCACGTTTTCGATCGGGACGTTGCCCTGAATATTATGGACCGTGTTGAACACGAAACCGCCGCCGGGCGAGAAAATATCGAGGCGTTGTCGAACCTCGTCATAGACCTGCGCGGGCGTGCCAAACGCCAACGTCCGCTGAGTGTCCACACCGCCGCCCCAAAAAACAAGGTCCTTGCCGAATTCGCGCTTTAGTCTGGCGGCGTCCATGTCCGCAGCCGAGCACTGGACAGGATTGAGTATGTCAAAGCCGGCTTCGATGAAGTCTGGGATCAGTTGATAAACCGAGCCGCAGGAATGTATGAAGGTTTTCCATCGGGTGCGGCGATGGATGTGGTCGTTTATGACGCGATGGAAAGGCTGATAAAGCTCGCGGTAAGCAGCCCGCGAAATGAACGGCCCGCGCTGAGTGCCAAAGTCCGTCCCGGTCAGATATGCCACCTGCACAACATCGCCGAACATGTCTATGAGTACATCGATGTTGCCAAGAGCAATCGCGCATTGGCGTTCGAACACGGCGCGCACGTAATCGCGCCTTGTGAGAGTGGATATGTACCATTCAGAAACGTCGCGGATGCCTTTGGGCGATTTCAAGAACGGAGCCGGGACAAGGGCTATGTCGCCAAAAGCCGCCCCCGGTATGACAAGAAGCGATCCCAAATCCGGCCGCTGCTTGAGCCACTCGATTCGCTCTCGATAATACGACATGTCCTGTTCGCCAAGAGGACCAAACTCCTCGAGGTTGTTGGCCGGATCGAGCTTGTCTTCGACAATCGGTTCCTGGCGGATTATCGAGTCAAAGAAGTAGCCGCCTTGTGGCATGTGACCGCTGGGTCCGGCGCTTGTATCGCCTTCGGGATAAATGTACCAGCCGCCGTCTGGCGCCGGGGTGACGTTGAATTTGCCCGGCACAAGGCACGGTGTTCCGTCGGACAAAGTGAACGGTTTCCAATCGCGCGCCTCGGTGCCGAAAAGCGATTTGCGCCCGAGCACTCCTATCACATCAATCCCAAGAGCCGCGCGCAGACCGTCGTCGATTTCACCGAGCATCTGGTATGGCTCGATGACTTTTACCCTGAAATCGGGGTCGCCGAGGATTCTCTGGCGGAGCCGATGCACGATTGACACGTGCATGCCGGTGACTGCAGTCGAGCCGAAATCGACGGGGACACGGTCGGGTTCAACATGATCGATGGCGGCTTGGAGACGTTGTCGCGAAGTCATAGACGTACACATTCCTGGGACGAGTCTGCGTCAAATCAGCCGTGAAATGCAACACCGCGTTGCTGAGCTGATGCCGGCAATTGCGCGCGCCGGGCCAGCTCATCCGCCAGCTCAGCGAGCATGTCGTACCGGCTCAGGCGCACGCCAAAAGCACCGCCGCCGGGGTGGACCTCGACGAATTCGGGGTTGGGGTTTAAACCGAACCGGCGATAAAACGCGCGCCGAATGAAGCGCTTTACATCGTCAACATTGGCTTTTTGGGTGTCGATGTGAACTTGGAAATAATCGCCCTGGCCTGCGCCATTTATGCGCACAGCCACGGCATCTGCGCCAAAAGCACGTTTGAGCATCGCCTCAGCAAGGTCTATCAAGGCAAGCCCGCGGAAAAAACACGCCCCTTCAATCAGTTCAATGACAGGCGGGTGATCAGGATCAAGCTGGGCGTCGCCAAGCCCGCTTTGATAATCGAAGCGCCGCGCGCCGAAGCGGTCCAACCAGAGATTCAACAGGTCTGGCCCGGAACAGCTCATTTCCCAATCGTTCGGCTGTTCCAACTGCGCCCGCTCTGGCAGAGCTTCCGGGTCGATCTCCACGCAGCGGTCCCCGCGCTGCGACCATGTCACCCAGTGAATCCACTGGTCGGTGTTGTGAATGAGCCTGAAATTGCGGGCAACTTCTGCGAACAGGTACGCCACCATCGAGCGCAACGGAACGCCGCATTCAGCAACTGACTTGCCTTCGGGAGTGGTACGGGCAAAGGCCGGATTCCGCCAGCCGGCAAGAAGCGACGAAAAAGTGGCGTCCGCCTTGCATGCGGCGGTTTCGGCTGGCAAACCCTCTGATTCCATCAATTGGGAAACATACCAGCCCCGGTGTTGTGAAAGCAGCGCTCGAAGTTCGTCTTTGGCGATGAGCATCGGCAATTGCCGCAGCAGCATGGTTATCCAGCGCCGGTTCTCGAGCGACAACAGACCGTCGTCGAGCAGGTCGGATTCGATCTGCTTGAAGAAATCGGTTTCGAGCGGCAAATGCAGCAGAATTGCGGCGATTTCTGCGGCTTTGCCGGTCAGCTTTCGAATCTCACCGGGGGTGAGCTGCGCCGCATCCGTGGTTCGGCCGTAAACGCCCCATGACCAACGCCAGGTTTCTTTGTCGCGTTCGACGCTGTAAGGAAAAATGATTTTGAATCGCTCGGTGGGCACCGGGTACGTGGCGAGAACGCGGTAGTTGTCGCGTGGGTTCGACGAAATGAGCGTGCCGACGCCTGGCAGCCCCTTTTGTTCCGTTGCCTGGTCAAGTGATCCAGCGCGGACACCTGTGCCGTATTCGGCCTGGCAGGCGAGGCTCACAAGCATGTCCGGCGGAATGCGGAGATCGAACAAGGCGCTGATGGCGTTTTGGGCTGCGACCGTGACGGCGGACGAGCTCGAGAAACCGCCCTGTGGGATGTTCCCGGCACAGATCACTCGCAGGCCCGGGAATGATTTTGCGCCGAGTGTTTGTTCAACAGCTTGGGCGAAGGGTTCTTTGCGAAGTGTGCGAATGGACACGAGGGCATTGCAGACAAGGGGGAACGGATGCCGCATGTTTGCTGCCACCCAGCTTGATTCTGGAGGCAGTGGCTGGCCGGCTTCGCGCATCCGTTGCAAGTCTGCGTCGCCGATGTAGCCGAGCTGTGCGAGGAGGTTCTCGCTCATGCGGGTTCCGTGGACTTCATAGCTGTGCCAATCGATGACTTCGGCATCTGGAAACATCTCCGGCGTGGTTGCGGGTATTGCGCCTGCGTTCTGCCTGTACTTTGCGTTGGTGGGGAACAGGTGAATGAATCGGTCGTAGGAACACTGGGCGATGATCAGGACCTGTTCGTCCCCTTCAGGGCTGCCGGCGCCTATTGGCATTTGCCATGCCGGCCCGTAGAACCGGCCCATGTCAGGATGCATGAACGCTATCCGAAATCTCCCGCCAGCCATTCCAATGGCAACCGGTTTGTCGGGATCGAATCCGAATTCTTCTCTCGCCGCTGTTGCGACGGACTCACTGATTTGCCGGGCGATTGCCGCGACTTGTGCCTGCGGTCTGTTCAGCGTGATGGTTTGAGCTGCGTCGTGGATTTCGGAGATGTGAGACACTCGAGGTGCGGATATGGTTTGGGCCAAAACGCTTTCCAGTTTTGTAAGATCGCCCGGATGTGTCACATCGGTGGCGAGCAGGGCGTACAACGGATCGGCCGGTTCCACCGTCAGAGTTCGGATTTTTCCTGATTCACCCGCCAGTGCGCCGATGATGTCGGTAATGTAAAACTGCCTTTGAGCGTTTGCGTTCGTGATTCCCTGTAGAACGCTGTGGAGAACGCGGGCGCGAATTACATAAAGAGGACAGTTGCACTCCGATATCGAGTCCAACGCCATGCGCTGCTCGGCATCTTGAATGGCATCGATGTCGCGTTGCTCAGCGATGCCAACAACGGTTCCATCCGGCCCGCGCAGGATTCGTCCTTTGCCTTTGTTTGCGGGCGGAGGATGAACCGCAGTCAGGAACGTCAAATCGGCTTCCCGATTGCCGACAAAATGAACCGCGCAAATTTGCCTGAAGATTTTCTCAGGAATGATCCGATCGCCCATCGCAATGACCAACAGCGGGTTGGCTTCGAGCAACCATGGCACGGAAAAAGCCTCAAACGCTGCGTAGCCCGTGCCGCCAACCGGGTTGTCAGATAGAATCTGGATGACGTCGTTGCCCAGAGCCGCCGCCACGGTCTCGTGTTCATATCCAACCACACAGATTACCGGCGACGGACTGAAACGGCGGAATGCGTCGATCGTGTGCCTTGCCAGGGGGACTCCGCAAACCAACTGAGCACACTTCGGCGCAGAACCGAACCGGGTTCCTTTCCCTGCTGCCAGGACCAGAAGCACGGGCATCGGGCCGGAAGCCTTCTCGCGATCCGCAAGGTTCGGATTAAGAATCTTCTTGCGGTCTGCCACTGCGACGTCGCCCAACCGCGCTATGCGTTCTGATTTGTCGTTATGGTCCACGGGGAGATTGGAATCTGTCTGCGGCCGGTCTGTGCACAGCCGGTCATGCAAACGGGTTCATGGAAACAGACATCAGGTCAAAGTCAAGCCGCGCTGAACGTTATCCCTTCCTGTCTTGGTCCTGCTGCCTCAGGGACGACGAGCCCTGCCTTTGAGGAAATCGTGCGTAAGCCAGGCCGGGCGCCCCGCGTGCACCACAAACAACGTGTCTGTCCCCATATGGCCCCATTCGATCTAGCCGCTGATTCCGATGGTTTTTCACGCGCTGCCGCGGATGCGGTGGGCGTTGGCAGACGCGAAGCGTTTGGAGTGCGGCAGCTTGCTGCCGCTTTGTTTCTATGCACAAACAACGTGCCTAGAACCAGATCGGCATGATACCACAAACAACGTGTCTGTCCCCATGTCGGCATGCGCGGGGTTCTCCACCGACTTCGGCACCCGCGGATTGCAAAAAGGGACAACTGGCTGGCCACGCCCCAATCACGCGGAAAAACTAAAACAACGAGCCTGGCACTTTATTTGCGTTTTCTTGGATGTGCGCGGGCGGGAGGCGGCATGTACTGAATCAATTCATAAAACGGCACATTCGGTTCCCGAAGGAGGAAATGCTGCCGAACCGCCACATTTCATCGAGGTGGGCAGAGACGGAGAAATGCGGAAACCCATCTGGCGTTGCGGCGCTGGATGCCTGGCCGGTTTGAGGCGGAGCCTCGCTACTCTTGATCCTGTTCGTCCTTGGTCTTCTCCCATTCGGGGTACACTTCAGGGGGCAACTCACCTCTGCGGATCAGTTCGTGCAGGTCTCTGATAATTGTTCGGCGCGCGACTTTGAAATGCCGCGCCAGCGCGGAGATGTTCGGTTTTTGCGGGTGGTCTTCGAGCATTCGCCGAATCTCAGTTTGACGACTCAACCTGTCAGTGGACCGACTCAACAGCTCTTCAACGTCGATGCGCCGGGACCTTTCGAGCGCCTCGTATTGGCGGATGATTTCCGCTTCCCCGCATTGTTCGAGCGCCACAACCACGGTCCGCTGGAGCTCGATCAGGTCCACCGGCTTTGTCAGGCAATAATGGGCGCGGCGCGGTCCTTGGAGGGCGCTGAGTTGCTGGTGCACTTCGAGTGCGCCTGAAACAACAATCACAGGAATGTACGGCACAAGTTCCTTGATCTCGGGCAAGAACTCGAGTCCCAGTTCGCCTCTGTCAAGGACGTGGTCCAGAATAATGAGGTGGGGGCGTTCCTTTGCGATGGCAGCCAGTGCGCCGCTGGCTGTGCGCGCTCTTATGAGTTCATAATTCGACAGCGCCTCCTCGTACAGCTCGTACTGGAGGTCATCGTCTTCGACAACCAGTATGCGGCGCTTGTCCATGAGCACCTCATTTTGGTCCAGCGGCTGAGACAAAGCAAGCCGCTAAACTGTTTTGCCTTGACCGTCATCGCATGAAAACAAATGCTGTCAGGAGTAACTGGCCATGAACCGATCCCTATTCCGCACGTCGGTGCTGTCGGCAACAGCAGCAGCGGTCTTTTGCCTGGCTTCGTGTTCGACAGGACCAAAGAAGGCCGGCGCCTCAGTTCCCGAAGCATCTACGGGCGCCCAAGCTGTCGCAATTACAAACGCGGCACAAACGAATGCGCCCAAGGTGTACCCAACCATCGGGACAATAGAACGGTTGGACCCCGCCCTTGACGCGCTCATTCCACCCAATGCACGCATCGAAAAGCTCGTCGGCGGCCTCGAGTGGTCCGAGGGACCAGTTTGGGACAGAAAAACAAAAACACTGCTTTTCTCCGATATCCCAAGGAACGTGGTGTTCCAATGGAAAGAAGGCGTCGGCACTCGGGATTTCCTCATGCCGAGCGGATACACAGGATCTGAACCCCGCGGAGGCGAGTCGGGTTCCAATGGACTCACCTTCGACAAGGAACATCGGCTGGTTCTGTGCCAGCACGGCGACCGGCGCGTCGCAAGGTTTGAACCTGAGCGCGGATTTGTCACGCTGGCCGAGTATTATCTCTTTCGCCGCTTCAACAGCCCAAACGACCTTGTTTACAAGTCAAATGGTGACCTCTACTTCACGGATCCGCCCTATGGATTGGAGAAACTCAATGACGACCCGAGAAAAGAACTCGTGTTCAACGGAGTCTATCTTCTCCGCCCAAGTGGCGAGGTTGTCCTGTTGACCAAGGAATTGTCATTTCCCAATGGCCTCGCGTTTTCGCCCGATGAAAAGACCATCTACGTCGCGGTCTCAGACCCGGCACGGCCGGTTATCATGGCCTACGACGTCAAACAGGACGGCACCATCGGCAACGGCCGAGTTTTCTTCGACGCTTCGTCTCTGGCCGCCAGTCGCAAAGGCGTTCCCGATGGGTTGAAAGTTGACGATAAAGGCAACCTCTTTGCGACGGGTCCCGGCGGTGTCCTTGTAATCGCGCCGAACGGCAAACACCTCGGAACCATAAGCACGGGCGAGCTCACCTCAAATTGCGCATGGGGAGATGACGGCTCAACGCTTTACATCACGTCAGACATGTACCTGTGCAGGGTGAAAACCAACACCCGCGGACAGTTGCCGTGAAGCTCCCCTGGTTGAAGCTCGCGGCCGGAGCCATACTGATGCAGGCCATGAAACCGCGCTGTCTCTTCCAGAGCTCTATCGTTGCCCTTGCGATCCATTTTGCTGCGCTTGCCGGCCCGGTCCCGGTCATTTATTCGACTGACCTGCTGCACCCGCATGATGACCCTGACGATCATTACGACCTTGCAACTCTCTTTGCCTTAAGTGAGTTCGAGATCAAAGGCATCGTGCTGGACCTTGGCGAACGCCAAGCCCAACGCTGCGGCAAACCTGCCCTCGAACAAATGTTTGCAATCACAGGACGCAAGGTCCCGTGGGCCACAGGCCTCGCCAAACCCCTCAAAACCAAGCACGACGACGCACGCGACCAGCCAACTGAATCCCAGGGCGGCGTTGAACTCATTCTTTCGACGCTTCGTCATGCCCGGGAACCCGTGTTGATTTTTACGACAGGCAGTTGTCGGGATGTCGCCGCTGCGTTTAATCGTGAACCCGACCTGCTGCGACAGAAAGTGCGCGCGCTTTACATCAACATTGGCCGCGGACCGAATGAGGAACAGGACGAGTGGAACGTCAAGCTAGACCAGTCATCGTACCTGCGGCTGTTCGAGTCGGGCCTGCCACTGTTTTGGTGTCCCTGCTTCGGCACAAACGGGTACCAAACGCTGTTTGTGGTCGATCAATCAAAGGTCGTGGGGGCGTGTGTGCGCCCGGTGCAAAACTACTTTGTGTACTGCCTTACGAAGGCCAAATCGGACCCAATTGATTTCCTTCGGACCGGTCCGCACCCGGTTCCGACCGGCCCGCGCAACATGTGGTGCACGGCACCGATGTTGCACGCGTCAGGCCGGCGCATATACGAACGGGGTCCGTCTGAGTATGTCGCGCTTCCCGTGGAAAAAGCTCGCGAAGCGCAATTGTCCGACAAAGAGCTTAATCTGTTCGAGTTTGAGCCAATTCGAGCCGAGTTGCTTGGCAAACCCAACGACCCGTTCGTTCAACACAAACCGTCAAATCCAAACGCACGGGTGTTTCGCACTGTCAATCCCCGTTATGGGGAGATCATGGCCAATTGCCTTGAGCACCTGCTGGCCAACCTTGGCCGGCCTGAGGCGGAGCCTCGCTGACCCGCAAACCTCGCCGGCACCGCATGCCCCGCCAACCTGAGGCGGAGCCTCGCTAATCACTCGACTGCGAGGCCGTCGATCCACACCGTGAACGGATCGCCGCCCCATGAGTCGAGAGAAATTGTGATGGCGCTGACGTGGTTGAGTCCCGCGTCACCTGTTTTGGTGCAAACCCACTGATCATCGCCCGCCAGTGGTATCTGGACGCTCATCCATGTCCATCTGGCCTCGCTGTATGGCGGATCGTTGAGCAGGTTTGCATCTTTGGCGGGTTTGTACTCGATTGTTCCATGCGATCCGATGAATCGGACGACAGGCCCGGCATTCTGCCAGCCGGGTATGTTTGGGTTGAGAGTCTTGATCCAGAATTGCAGGTGGCGTTTTCCCTCGAAGTTCCAGTTGGCATTTCGGGCGGCAGGATAAACAGCAGTCGCATAGGCCCCCGGATATGGGTTGGGCGTGAACCGAAGGCAATGGGTTCCCACAACGCCGGGCGACTCGTCCACGAAAACAATACGCCCCCTGCCATCCGCAGGTTCAAACTCGAAACCCCAGTCCGCTGCGCCGCGCTCGGTTCCAAGCTCTTGCTCAACCGGTTTGACGACCAACAGGTCGCGCCATGCCAGAGCCGCAGATTTGCCATTGTGAACAGTAAGCCCGATCCGATAGAAACCGGGCCGATCAAACTTGCGCTCAAATGTCCGCCCGCTACCTGCAAGCCCGTCAAGCCACCAAAGGTAATTCAGCGCCGCACCCGACGCGTCGGAGCTCAGTAACGCGTCGAGCGTGACAAGCGAACCTGCCGTGGCGATGGCCGGGCCTGTGATTATGGCGTTCGGTGTTGGCCCCGGATTCTGGCTCGATTGCAACTCGATCAGGTCCGTAACATCTTCAATGAAATTTCCTTCTGAATTATTGGCAAAGATGTTGCCCGCCATGAGAATTGCGTTCCCCCAACGACCCCAAACGCCAAAGCGGTTGTTCACGATTCGATTCCGCTGAACAATCCAGTGCTCGGTCCGCCATCGGGTGCCTTTGGACTGGACATCGCCGCGAAACGCAATGCCAGCTCCGTTGTTGTCGTGCACATCATTTCCATCAAGGACGGTATGGCTTGACGGGCCGCCGACAATTACAATTCCGCCGTGGCCGAATCCCGGCTCTGGAGCGTTGTGCCAACCGTTTGTCAGCCCGTTGTACGCAGCTTCGTTCCCGATCAGAACAGTCTGATCGCTTCCGCCCAGCCAGAACCCATAACTCCCGTGATTGGCTTTGTTCCGGATGAACACGTTGCCCGGGCTCCATGACTCGACGCAATTGTTGTTCGCATAGGACATGTCATTTTCGACGAACACGTTTCCGCGCGATACCCACCTGTTCAGCGGCCTGATAAACACCCCGTCACCCCCGTGTGTGATGTCGTTCCGGTACCAGTAGTTGTCATCTGATCCGGTCTCGATCAGCACCCCGGTCGAATCCCGCGCGTGCACTTCGCCCGCGTCCCGATCAATCCTGATGCCATGGGAGAGATTGTTGCGGAGGAATTTGTTCCTCGAGGCTTTCCAGAGCTTCGCGCACGTGTTCGAACACTCGGAAAAGTCGTTGTCCAAGATCAGATTATCGTCCGAGTCAACAAGATGTATGCCGTCCCACACGCGGTTCGCACGTGTGTTCCGCACTATGCAATGACTGGCTTTCTCAAACAGGATTCCGCCCCGAGGCGGCAGTTCACCCCAACCATGGCGCGGGTTATGATAGTTGTCCGAAAAGTCGCATTCTTCTACAACCACAGCCGCTGACTCGCGAACAACAAGGCCGGTCGCAAACCCGTGGACCCGAATGTTGCGCAGGGTAACGCCCACACCGCCTTCCACGAGAATGCCAACGCCGGCTTTCTCGTATGAATCGAGGTCTCCCTTGCGCCCGGGCCCGATTAGGCTGGCACCGCGGCTGTCAATTGTCACATGACTAGCGCGCACGACAAGCCGAACGCCAAGTCGCGCGCCCGGTTCCATCGTCATGTCGTTTGTCACCACCACGACAGGCATTGTCTCGGGTGGCACAGATTCAGCCCACAACCGTGGCTCGAGCGCGACCGCGAGCAAACCAGCACAGAACACCCGTATCCAATCCCAACAGCCCCGACCCCGAAAACCACCCGGGCCAACCATGCGCCCTCGCCGGTTTTCGCAGAACACGGAGATCTGATCGTGCGCGGCCCCCATTGTCAGTCTCCATCCCGAGTTTCGCTGAGAAAAAAACATCGCCCGATTAACCGGAGCCCGGCTCTCGAAGTCAAGCAATCGAGCAAGCACGCATCAACTGTAGAACCCGAACTCGTAAGCTGTGTCGAACAATGCCACGATGTTTTCAGGTGGAACTTCGCCCTGAATGTTATGGACGTTGTTGAAAACATAGCCGCCACCCGGCATCAAAGCGCGCATGTTTTCACGCACATTGGCTGCCACTTCCGCAGGGGTGGCGCGAGACAGCACATGCTGGGCGTCACAGCCTCCGCCCCAGAACGCCAGCTGATTCCCAAACCGGCGCTTGAGCTCGGCCGGGTTCATGTTACGTGCGCTCACCTGCACCGGGTTCAGGATCTGTATGCCGTTGTCGATCAGGTCTGGAATGAACTCCATGCAGGAACCGCACGTGTGATACCAAATGCGGGCGTTTGTGCGGGATCGGATGTATTGGACAAGACGTTTCTGGCGAGGCTTGACAATTTGCCGGTAAATATCCGGCCGAAACAGCGGCCCGTTCTGTCCAGCAAGATCGTCGCCGATCATGATCACATCGACCACGTCGCCGACCTCGTCGAGAAAGAGCCGGAACCAGTCGAGCCAGAATTTCAATGTGTGGTCGAGCATGGCCGCGCAGAACTCCGGCTGGGTGAGAAGGTCGCAGAACCATTGCTCGAGTCCGCGCATGTACCAGCAGATTTCATAGACAACACCCGAAATGCCGCTTACGACCGCGTATGGGGTTTCGTTTCGGATGCGCAGTGCTCGTTCGCGCAGGCCGGCAAAGCGGGTTGGATCATCGCCCTTCGGCCATGGAAAATCCTCTATGTCAGCGAGTTTGGCGTTGGCCAGCGGATGCAATGTTATGTCCATGTAATACGGGGCGTCTTCGGGCATAGACCAGCGCACCCCAAACTCATCCGTGAGATCATGCCACACACGGCCATCGCGTTCTGCCCTGACGATTCCGCCTGTCCAGCTCGATGGCGCACCGGCGTGGATGTAACGCGTGTCAACGTGAAAACGTTCGAGCAATTCCTCGCAAGGCGCCGCGAGTTGCTGAACGGCGTCCATGATCCGAACTTCATCTTTGATTCCCAAGTGCGCGACGAGATTTCGGTAGGCGTTCTTGTGGATGCCGGTCTGATTGCCCCCGAGATCGATCGGCACGCGGTCTGGAGTTTTGTGGTCGAGTGCGGCGAGCACGCGCTCACGCGACGTCATTGTTTCTCGTTTTGGCATGCGAAGACTTGTTCAAACAGGGTTTCAGGGCGTGATTGTGGGCCATGTGCGGCCGCGCCGCAAACACGAATTGCCAACACAGCCGGGGCATTGATTCCCAGGGCGTTGCTCCGGGCTGATGGCATGCAGTGCCCTCGGCGAGATGCGCACGGCCGACTCTGACGAATAGAGTGCCAGGCTCGATATTTGGGTTTCGTCCTCGGATTGCGGCATGGCGAGCAAATTGTCCCTTGTTCCAATCCTCGGTTGCCGGGGTCTGAGCAGGTACCCCTCGTATGCAGATCCGGGTAGAGCCGGTGGTCTCCCACCGGCTCCCCCACAGACCCGTGCGAGCGGTTTTCCCGCACACGGTTCTTCCGGTTACGGCTTCGCACCGTAGATGCTCTGAACAATGCGCACCGGCGGAAATACAAATG
>JAAYVR010000004.1 GCA_012517065.1 Verrucomicrobiota bacterium
AATGCAAGGCTGGCGGGTTTGCATGATTGAAACAGGTGCAAGATCGGTCATCGGGTTGATGCGGCCGGGGACGGCCGCGCTCCCGACGCCGTCGTTTTTTCCACCGCGTGCAGGAGCGCGGGCATTCTTGCCCGCACCCGGCCGGTCAAAGATCAGGCGCCGCGTTTACGTGATTGAAGCAGGTGCAAGATCGGTCGTCGGGTTGATGCGGCCGGGGACGGCCGCGCTCCCGGCGCCGTTGCGTTTTCCAGCGCGTGCAGGAGTGCGGCGACTCTTCGCCGCACCAGGCCGGTCAAAGATCGGACGACGGGTTTGCATGATTGAAACAGGTGCAAGATCGGTCATCGGATCGATGCGGCCGGGGACGGCTGCGCTCCTGAGGACGGTCAAATCGCCGATGATCCAGGACGGGATCGGTCGGCTGCGCTCGACCCTGCTTAACGGAGCGGCGGGTCCACTTCCCACCGGTCCGCATCAAGGTCAATCGTGACGCAGGTGCCGTCTGCAAACGAGGTTCTTTGCTTGCGGCGGGAAGCGTCAAGGAATTCGTGCTTTGTCATCTCGAGGAACGCGACACGGCGGTGCAGATCGCACATGGCACGTACTTGTTCCAGTTCGGCAGCCGACGGATTCATGCTGACGTACGGCATTCCGCCGTTCGCCAGTCCATGGAGAAAACCAAGGTCCTTTTCTGGTATTCCCCATGCTCCTTTCCCGAGGGACCACGGGATCAGCAGTGCGTCGTGGTACACAAGGTTGAACAGCGGGACTGGAATGCCCATTGCCGGTCCGTTGCCGGGCCCCGGAGTCAGCGCAAAAGGTCCGTGATGGACAAGGTCAAGATGCCTAACCGACCAATCGCTTGGTTCCTCGGAACTTATTATGCCGCCCCACGATCTCACAAAATCGAAGCATTCGCCCCTGTAACGCAAACAATCGCTGCGCGTCACGGGATGTTCTGGCGCGTAGCATTCCTCCGGTGGAACAACGCTGAAAACATCCAGATACGCGCCTTTCAACTTCACCCCCGAAGCCAGAATTGCGCTATGGTTCTTTCGGACATGACCCGGCGCAAGGCTCGGGCAAAGGATCGATTGTCGGCCGCCAAACCATGTGCTCCCGTAGTAGCGGGTTCCGTTTTCATGCAGAACAGCGTGCCGATCGTTGTACGATCGCGCGTCGAGGTAATAATCGCGGTATTGATCATGGATGGCGAACACGAACCCGAGCCGGTCGCATGCTTCTGCGAACTGTCTCATGCCTTCCCAGCCGCCAGCCTCGGGGCATGGCGGGAGCACATCGGGATGGAGATTGTCGTAACCGCGCAATCCCCATCCGTCCAGGTGAACATATGCGTTTGTAATTCCGGCCTGAGACAACGCCTCGAGGTCTTTGGCGCGCTGGGTGAACGTGACGAGCTGATGATTCTTTGCGGGGTCATCCTTATGGTAATAGCTCGACTCCGGCTGAATGTGGTAAAGGATGCTTGTGTGAACCACTGGAACGCCGATCAACCGCGCGACAGCCGGATTGCGTGCAACTTTCTCCCGCAACGAGACGAATCGTCCTGTGGCAATAGCGTAGCGTCGGTACCTTTTCGCAAGATCAACGTAATTGCCGTCGTCCATGAAACAAAGCCTTGCCCGGCGCGGGTACGCAAAGCGGCCAAGCGAATGCACCCAGCGCGGCCCAATGCGTGTCGGACCACCTGCCGGGTGTTGGAAGTGACAGCCTGCGTCGTCCGGCGTCTCGAGCATGATCAACAGCGCTGATTTGCCCTGCTGATGTCCCCACCAAGGCTGATACAACCCACGCCCGAAACACATCGTGTCGTACAGCCAGACTTTCTCCGGCCAATCCTTGGAAAGAAACATGCCTTGCATGTAAGGCACAACTGTGGCGTCGAACGACTCCGGCATCAGCCCTCCCGGCCAACTGCATTCGACAACCCGGTCTGCACCATCCGAGGCAACCAGTGTCGCAACAAGTTCCTCTTCGGGTGATTCCAGACACAAGAAAAGTTGGAGAACCAAATCGAGCGGCTCCGAGCCGGCGACAAACTCGCCCAGTTCGATCTTGAGCCCTTTCTGGAAACCATTGTCGTAAACTGACACCGTCTTCCGCTTTGCACCGGCCAGTTCGAGGGCCACAGGTTTACCAACATGCCGAACGACGATGTCACCCGGTAACGAACCGGCCATGTGCCATACCTTTGCCGGCGTTGTGACTCTGACGGCGAGGTTCGAATGATTAAGCTCGACCTGATGTTTGGTCCCGAGTATCTGGCTGGACCGGGTTTGCTCGTTGATGGTTACGCGGGGCAGATCAGGATTGACTTGTGCAACCGCTTGTTCAGCAGCGACAACCATCGCCAGCAGCACACTCAAGTTGCGGGTGAACTTTGTCATGCGGCCAGCCTAAATTGCCGTCTGGTCATATTTCAAGTTCGGGCGTCAGCACGGACGTTTGGCGCCCGTGTTACCCATTGGCCGCGGCGGCGGGTTTTGGAGGGCTTTGTAAATCCAGCCCTCGATTGGCCTGAGAGGCCCGAGCCAGCAGTAAAACGGCGAATACACAAGACGCAGCCTCACTATCGAAAGAAACATCACCAGCGAAGTCCTGAAGTACCTGACCTTTGATCCGATATGATCTGTCCACTCGACAGGCGCCTCGATCATTGAACATCCCGCCCGTTTGAGTGCATACAGCAGGTTGACATCAAATGCCATGTCTGCGATGTGAAGCCATGGCAAGACCTTTTCAACCGCAGACCGCCGCAGAACTTTCGCCCCACACTGGGTATCGCGAATCCCAAGGTGGAAAAGGAGTTCAACAAGAAAATGAAACACCTTGCTGGCGAGCTGGCGGTGGCTCGGCTGGTATTGGTGAATGACAGAGCCAACGACACGACGCGATCCAACGACGCAGTCGTACTTCTCGCACAGCTCGACGAGTTTGAAAAAGCTCTCTGGGCCCGTTGCACCGTCTGCATCGACATAGCCCACCAGATCGAAACCTTCGCTCCGTTTGAGGCCTTCGATGAGCGCGCCGCCTTTGCCTATGCGCTCCGGTATGTCAATCCAGCGAATGAAAGGGGCTTCTTGCGAGATCTTCCGTGCAAGGTCGAGGGTGCGATCGGTGCTTCCATTGACCACGACCAGGATTTCGAAGTTGTCCGGGTAATGGTTGCGTGCGTATTCGGCGTAGCTCCGCAACGTCGGTTCAAGACGTTTCTCTTCGTTGTGCGCTGGAATCAGCAACAGCAGTTTCGGCCGGCGCATGGCTCTTGTTTAGGACAATCGGATGCCCGAAGCAAACCCGAATGATCCCCATGCTCAACTCGGCGGAACAAACCTCAGCCAGCGCGCCAGCGTTGTCTCCACACCATCAGAGCGTTCATCCGGCCGGGGCAGCGGGAACCGGCGAAGCACGGTTCGCAAACCTGACCGAACCATCTGGCGTCTGCAGCACGCAGAGCTGCACCTCCCGTCTCGGGTCATAAACCTCCGTCAAGAAGATGCTTGGCGGGAAATTGGCGCGGATGGGTGGCACGCCCGGCGGTGGTTCAATTGGCGTCTCAGCGATTGTCTGGGCCATCAAGACTTCGAATTGTGATTCAGCCATCGGTTCGATAACAGCGTCGTCAGGCAACAAAACAATCCCCGTTATCGGCTCGCCGTTGACGCGAACCGATCCCTGTTTGCAGCGCAATAGAAGGGCCATAAGATCAAAAGGAGTTGTTGTCGAAGTTTTGGTTGAACATGGAACAAATGACTTCGGGTTCTGGCAGGTTTGGCGGCGGTTCTATGCGCGGATGCCGACGCTGCCTCCAGGCGTTTGAACCTGCCATCGGTAGGAGTAACGGTAATACAGTATCAACACTTGTTGAACAGGGGGCACGTATGGCTGGACGTTCGAGCCCTGGCCAGAAACACTCGCAGCCACTGCGCCGTCAGAGCAAATCGTCACAGATCCTCCGGCACCAGTGGCAACACAGTCGGCCCATCTCAAGTCAATCCGGCCCGCTCCGGCCACAGCTCGTCCGTTCAGATAAACCGGCCCCTGCGCGTTTTGAAGATATATTGCCATAAACACGTGCGGTCATGATTAAACCGAACTCACATTTGACGAAATTCGAGCGGTTGCGTGCCTGCCACCAGCAGCTCGAAGCTTGCGCCGGGCTCCGGCTCGATCACTTCAGCGGACCACACCATGGATCCCTCGGCGGCCTGCCGACGCACATCCGCATTTGGATCCCTTATCCATACTGCACCTCTGACGTGTCGAAGCAAGGAAAAAGTCAGCCCGCCTTCCTTCCAAATCGCAGACCCTTTATTTGCCTCCGGTACAACCGGACTAATTGGCTCCTGCTGATCCAGCTTCCATCCTTCGATGGTTGAACGCGCCTCAGGGAACCGGCTGTTTATGATGGCGATGAGATGGTTGACAAATGCAACCCGTGCATCCCGACAAACACGGTACGCAACTTTTGACCCCCAGAGATGCATGCAATCTGGATTGCGCTGAATGCAGACCCCGGGCAAATAGGCTTCCGTCAAAAGGCCGATGGATTCGTTCAGTTGAGCGGCACACATCGGCAGCAAACGCTGCTCCGCAAAAACCATCGGATCACTTGAGAGCGCATCCGATTCCGCACGTCCGGAAACACACCCCCCGGCTTCACGCGAGTACCGTTCCATAAAGCCGATTGCAGTTTCAACATATAGCTCCTTCAACCTCGAGTCCGAGAACGCCACCATCGCAGCGTTTACCGGGTCAACTGTCCAGTCCCAGCAAGGCTGTTCGAAACCAAACCTCTTGAATTGCGTTTCATCGGCCTTGTACCACGGCCAGTTGCGGTCTTCGCGATGAAGCACTGTAACCGGGCTGGCTGGTTGCAGCGGGCGCCATAACACCGCGTCGAGGTCAACACAAACACATGGCGGTCGCATAACCTGATGAGCAAACAGTTTCCCAGCAGCCCAAAAAATCTGGGCGTCAAGGTTGGATGGCACTCTGTCAAGGTCTGTGGAAACGCCTCCATTGTATGCCCAGTCGAACCCGGCCTTTCTTGCGAAAGCCGCGCCACGGGAATCGGTTATCAGCCGTATTTCAGAATGACGTCTTATCTCAAGGACGCTCAACAACCATGTCAACGCTTCGAAATCCCAAACAAACAACTCCTGAGCATCGGGCTGTGCGTCCGGCCTCAGAAGCGGCTTTGTCCAGAAAGAATGGTAATAGATCATGGCCGGGTTTGCCTCTTCGTGTCTGAAGGAGATCGGGGCGGTGTTTCAAGTGTCCACGGCACCTCATAGACCTGGACAGGCGCCGGGATTCCTTCGAGGCGCAGCGGCTCGAGCCGAATGAAGGTATCAGCCAGTTCGGGTGCATGTTTTCTGACCTCTTCGAAAGCAAAAGCCGTTAGAATTATGCGGTCAGACCCGACGTGCTTTTCCAAGCGGCTGGCGATGTTAACTTCGCGCCCGAAAACGGTGTAATTCGAGATGTTAGATTCCGACCCCATGAATCCCACCGTAACACAGCCCGAGTTTATGGCGCTGCCAACATGCAACACCGGGAGCAAATCAAGGGCCGCTCTACCGTCAGCTTGCCTTGCAATGTTGTCCTGCTGGCGCTGCTCATTCTCGGCCTGTCGCTGTTCATTTAGCGAATGCACCGCCCGGTGTATTGCAATCGCAGCCTTTACGCAGGCCAAAGCATGATCTTCCCTTGGGACTGGCGCGCCCCAAAACGCCATTACGCAATCTCCGATGTATTTGTCCAGCGTGCCGCCGTGTAACTTTATCACATCGGCCATCAAGGTGAGATAGAGATTGACAGTCTCGAGTGTTTGACGGGCTTCATGGTCCAACAAAGATTCGGCCGCCGCACCGCTCAAATTCCGTTCTTGCACGCAGGTAAGAACCTGCCGGTGCTGGTCTTCCATGAATCTTGTGAAGCCGCGCACATCAGCAAAATACACCGTGACGTTCCTGCGCGCTCCGCGAAACGACGACAGTGGCTTCTGGGCAAGCAGGTTAAAAATGCTCGGCGAGACAACCCTCCCAAATGCCATGTGCAATCTGCGGCGCTCGGTGCGCTCAACCACTATCCGCCAGCTTAGAAGGCATGTGTAGGTCATAACAAACGCACCCCCCAGAGGTACAGCCACTGGCAACCAATAACGACGCGCAACGTAGAGCCAACACGCCACAGAACAATACACCAGACAGAGGGACGCCATTGCCCCCAAACCCCACAATGGGCTCAAGCGCCAACCCGAAAAAGCCGCCGCTGCCGCCAAGCACACAATCAACACACATTCCGCCATCCAGCCAGTCCGGTGTATGAAGCGGTTTGTCAAAAGACTGTTGGCAACCGCCAAATGGGACAAGTAGAGAGGCGTCTTGTCGCTGACCGGCGTCATTCCCCAATCGCTGGCACTTTGGCCAGAGGCAGCAAACCCGATAAGAACCAGCCGCCCGGGCAACCGGCTTTGGACCGGTCTGCCGCCTTCCCTGAGCAAGCTCTCGATGTAGTACTCGGCGAACGCCCCTCCAAGAACAGCATCATCAGGCTGGCGCTTCGGACGTTTGACGCTCCAGTCGATGTAAAACCGATTTGCCGAATCAGTGGGAATCAAACATTTGAGACCTGTTCCATTGGTCAGAAGGATGCTGCCGGGTTGAATAACGGCGTGGTCAAGATCAAGCCCTAATGCTTTGGCTGCCATCACAATCCCCAAATGCCAAACTCGCGCTCCATATGCCTTGTCATCGACATAGGCCGTGACCTTTCTGAACACGCCATGCACTGAACCCCGGCCAAGAATACCGTCATGCCCCAATGCAAGTGCATTCGTTCGGAAGAGATCGGGCACCAACAGCAGTTCAACCTCCGTGTCGCTCACGTGGGCCGGTGTTGTGGCCAGTACAACGTTCCCAGCCCTGGCCAGTTCGCGGGCAAAGTACTCGTCCGAAGACAGGTTTTCCACACGGTTCTCGACATAGTCGCGTTCAAGGTCCAAGAAAAAGAGATCCATCCCGATCACCTGTGCGCCTTCCGCTTTCAACTCACTGACCACGCGTCCGTACACGCTCCGTGGAAATGGGAATCTTTGTCTGCCAAATTCCGGTTGGTTGAGCATTTCCAAACTACTTCCGTCCAGCTCAACAGCGGCTAGATTGGTCGCAATAGGGAAGCTGAATCGCAGAGCAAGCTTCGCGCGCAGATCGAATGTGAGAAGCTCGATCGGTTCAAGAAAGCCCGTGGCTCGAATGATGCACAGCGCCAGTATGACACCCGCCGCGATGCAGCAGGGGAGCAGTCTGATGAGCCGCTCTTTCACATAACCATTGCCGCACACTTGGCTTGTGCGTGGCAAGAAAAAAGGGTCCCCGCTGACCGGCGCTTTGCCAATGCACGCCAACTGAAGTCACGCCGATGCACTGATGTGCTTTGCATGCCACATGAAAACCTTCCACCTAAAGGCGAGACTCTGGCGGCCGTGGGCGCAGCAACGCCCAATGTGCCGAACAACGCATCGCTGTTAGAGCTGTTCTCTGTGCTGCAAAGTGTTTTTTCATAAAAGTTATTCACAGTTCTGGGGTGGCGGGTGTGGGGGTCAGGCTCAGGACCCAGGAGCCATGCTTTTGCTGATTGAGAGCGTGCAGTTCGGCATCGTAGGGTTTGCGGTCGGTGAGCATGCGAAACAGGATTTTAAGCAACCGTTGGCCCAGGCACCTCAGGGCGCAGGAATGACTCATGCCCTGTTTGCGCTTTTGGTTATAGTAGGTTTGGCCCCAGCCGCTGGCGCGGCGGAAACAGTCGGCCCACAGATGGACGGTATGGCGCATGAACTTGTCGCAGGCGCGGCGCATACGGGTCCTATTGATCTGGCCGGACTGGTAATTAACCGGGGCGGTACCGGCCAGGCACTGGAGCACCTGATGGGTACCGTAACGGGCCGGATCGCTGCCAACAGCGGCCAGGAGCCGTGGGGCCAAGACTTCCCCGGCTCCGGGGAGGCTGCCAAACAAGTCGTGATGGGGATGGTTGCGGAAGAGGGTTTGGATCTGCTGGCGGTATTGTTTCAATTGTTGCTCCAGGGTGCGCAGCAGTTGGCAGAGGCTCAGCGCCAACTGGCTCTTGGCCGCTACGATAGGACCGGAGGCCTTGAGCTTATCGGCTTGGGCGAAAATGGCCAGGCTGTAACGCTGCACGAAATTTTATGAATTAAAGGGTTGTTTTTCTCAGGATGTTTTGAGATGGAAAGCCGGCTGGTTTCAAATTAACACGATAAAAATGTCCCAGCGCCCCTTGTCAGAAGAAATGGTTTCCGAATGGGGCCAACTGAGGCAATGAATACGTCATCCAAACAATACACACAACCTCGCTGACCCCGGAACAGTATGTGGCAACACAGGCTCACAAGCAAGTCAAACCTCCGGAAAGTTGGCCCAACTGCCGCCGGGTTGGTTCCTTGGGAGCGCATGGTTACTACCAACGCTACGTAACCGGGAACACAAAGAAAGAATTGCTGATTGCTGTTCGGCGGTTCAAGTGTCGAAGCTGCACGGTAACAGTCAGTAGTCTGCCATCCGGCCAGACGCTCGATGCAATCCCTGTAATTGCTTGGGCTGATGGCGCGCCGCGGTGATGAGGCGGCTTTCCAATTCTTGAGGGACCATTGGGACCCGGCTTTTTGGACCTCTAATCCGCCTTGGAACTTCGAACTCGGTCATCACAGTGCCATCACCTTGGCCGGGTATTGCATTACGGGTCTTGCGCTAAGCGGACGCGAAGAGGCCAGGAAGTTCCTCGACAGCTTCCTGGCCGTTGCTCCTGGTAATATTGATCCTAACCTCGCAACGGCCGTTGTGACCAGCGCATTCCAATGGGCTCAGGTACAGAAATTGGGTTTGGAGCGTGCGCTTGACCTCGAGTTGCAAACAAGCTTAGAGCAGTACAGAGAATGGAAAACCGGTTCCGTTGAAGGAAGAGTATGGATGCAATGGCTCAAACGACACCGCCCCTCCGAATGAAGGTCCCGTCCATCGAGGCGTAACAGAGCTGGTCGGTTGGGATCACTCACTAGCTTTGAAACGAGCGGTACGAAAACAATGGGGTCGCGTTCAGCGGGACCGTCCTTGGAGGAGTCAGCGGGCCTCGGCTGGCACACGGTTTCCCGGCCAAGACCCGCCGCTTGCTCGCTCGAGCAAAGGTGTCAGATGCTCAACGCGCCACGGCTCGGTAGAACCGCCGTCCAGGCGTGCCGGCGTCGGGATCGGTGTAGGCCAGCGTGCCGGCCATGTTTGTGACGGTAGCGGCGGTTGACCACGTTGCTAAATCCGGCGACACTTGGACCTCAAACGCCTGCCCTTGCCAGCATTGAATCTGCAACTCGCCCGGCTTCGCCATTCGCAGGCGGGCCGGCTCGGTTATGGTCAGAATCTGTTTCGGCGCCACATTGGCAAGCTCCTGGACGATCCCCGACGGCCATTCGATGCGGACCAGGTCGATGTTCGTCGCGTCGCCAAACCCGAGGTGGGCGTAGAGTTGGTTGCCGTTCTTACTGTCAGCGCCGGAAATGTCCCGGCGTTGCCACCGTTCCTGACCGCGATAGGTCGCTTTCACCCGGACCTTCGCCCCAATCGCCATGCGATTCGAGGCCGTCCCCACCAGTTTGATTGTCAGCCACGCGTTGCTGTTCCCATTGTTCCGGTAGAGGAAGTTCGTGGTGGGCACCTCAGCGACGTTATGGCCGTTGGCGACGAAAAGGTCGAGGAAGCCGTCATTGTCGTAGTCCATCCAAATGCACTCCATAGTGCCGCAGACTGCGGGACTCGCCCGCTCGTTGACTGGGCTGCCAGTGGTGACGCGCGTGAAAGTCCCGTCGCCCTTGTTATGGTATAAGCGACTCGTGCCGAGGTAGTCCGCGACAACTAGGTCCAAGAAGCCGTCGTTGTCGTAGTCGGCCCAGGAACCTCCGTTGCACCCGCCTCCGCCAGTGTCAGTCACGACCGGGCCAGTGGTGACGCGGACGAAAGCGCCGTTGCCCAGGTTATGGTAGAGGAGGTTCTGGCCACCCGAGACGGCGACAAACAGATCAAGGCGTCCGTCGTTGTCGTAGTCACCCCAGGCCCCACTCAGCCCAGAACCTCTCACCACCGCGTTAGTCGTCGTCACACGTTCGAACTGGCCGCCCAGATTGTGATGAAGAAGAATGGGATTGGCGATGGCGACGAGATCCGGCCAACCGTCATCATCATAGTCGCCCCAAGCGCAGAATGATCCGTTAGCGGTTCCGTAGCCAACGATCGATCCCACCTCCGCCTTTGTTACGCTGCGGAACGTGCCATCACGCTTGTTCTGGTAAAGAGTGTCATTCGTCTTCGCGTAGAAATTCGGCACAAGTAGGTCTAGAAAACCGTCACGATCATAGTCCGCCCAGGCAAGGTGGATCGGGTACTCGGCGCCGGGGGAGGGGGTGGCGGTGAAGGTCGCGTCGCCATTGTTGCGAAAGAAATCCAGCGGACCGGCAACCTCCCCAAGAGTCGCGACGGCGACGTCAAGCAAGCCGTCGTTGTCGTAATCCCCCCAGGCCAACGTGGTCCAACCGCCGGCAGATTGGACGAAGGGCACATTCGTGATGCTGGTGAAAGTGCCGTCGCCGTTGTTGTGATAGAACCCATTCACGCCCAGCCAGCACCGCCTTACCAGCAAGTCGATATAGCCGTCGTTGTCGTAGTCGCCCCATGAGCCAACACCACTTCTTCCCGTGTCGGTCACCACCGGGCCGGTGGTGATTTTGGTGAACGTGGGGTCAACGTTGAACTGGACCGCGGCACTGTTGGTCGTAGCGCTGGTGGCGTCGGTGACAATGGCCACGTAAGCGCCTGCGTCGGCGAGGCTGACGTTGGTAATGCTGAGGATCTGGGTGGCGGCGCTGAGGTTGACGTTGGTGTCGATCAAGTGGCCATTCGCCTGCCACTGCCAGGTATATGGCAAGGTTCCGCCGGTGGCGTTGGCAGTGAACTTGGCACCGCCGCCTGGGCTGGCCGATTGGTAAGTCGGCGAGACCGTGACGCGAAGTTGGCCGTTGACCGTGAAGACGGCCGCCGAGACGCTACTGAGCAGCAGGGTGAGGAGTCTGATGGATTTCATAACGGTTTTCCGAGTAATGGGATCGCCTGTTTCAGACGGGCCGCGTGTTTTGGTTTCTGTGTTCGTTGGCATCGGTTCATGATTCGAACTTCACCCATCAGTGCGCCGTTTTGCGGTCAAAACGCTCACTGAAGTTGAAGATTGTTGGTGGCTATCCCGGGGCGCGTTGGCGTCCAGACGCGCATCCATGGAATGGATGAATGTGAACAGACTCGGCGTTCCTCTGCCGCAAACGAAGCCTGGCCGCCAGCAGCACAGTGATTGTCAATCAGATCCGGAATGTTGTTTCGTGTTCCACGGAATCCGTCATCGCCATCCCGGAACAGCATGGCGCCAGGCGGGCTGGCCACTGCCCCGAGATACACCCGATTGTACTGGTAAATGGAAGGGTGGCGGTAAACCCAGGTCGAGACGTTAGCACTTGTCTTTCTGGCCAAGATCGCCTCGCTCCCGCCCCACCACCACCAACTCCATCAGCGTGAACGCACGCGGCTGGGAAATGACGTGACGCCGACCAAGGCGGTTGGCTCTACGCATACGCGGCTACAGACATCAGCCGTCCTCCGGATCCAAGGTCACTCGGAGGCCGGGAACCGGTTGACCGTCCGCGTCCGTTAGCCAGACCGCGCCTTCCCACGAAGGCCCGAGCTCCACTGCGACCTTCAGCACGAGCACGTTGAGGCCGGCGTCCAACGTCACGCCGGTGACGACATCCGGCTCAGGGACTGGGCCGCGGTTGGGAGCGTGCCGATGTATTTCGTTCCCATTCAAATAGATTCTGGCCACACTCATGCAGGCCACTTTGAGCAAGAGCCCGGTCTGGGGAGCTTGCGCGTGGAGGTAGCAAACCGCGTAAGCCACGTTAGTATTATGCGGTGCACCCAGGAGCCTGTGGAAATCGAGCAGCGCATCCGAGAGTTGTACCTCGGTCCAGACCAGCTTATCTCCACCCACAGTGACGGCTTCACCCGCGCGGGGGTGCAGTCGGGCTTCGCGAGGTATCTGTTCCTGGGTGAGGGCAGCGGCCCCGCTTCGGGCTACATAAGGGATCGGTGCGAGCACCAGCCACTGCCTAATCGCGCCGATGTCGGGGCCGTGACTTCGGTAGGTGCCTGTTTGGAGCACGGGCGTTTGCCCGCGGTGCATGGCCACGTGCTGTTCGGTAGCGGCTTGTTCTTCGGCCCGCCAGGCTGCAGCCCTGGTTGCCGTAGCGGCTTCCCACACCCTGACCGTTGCATCGACGCCACCAGTGACGATCCGTAGGCCATCGGGCGAGAAGGCCACCGCGTTGACGGCATGAGCATGGCCCCTCAGTGCGAGCACTTCCCTCCCGGTGCCGGTGTCCCACACCTTGGCCGTGGACTCCCCGCTGCTGGTCAGGATCCGCCGGCCGTCTGGGGAAAAGGCCACGGAGTTGATGGCTGCCCTATGGCCTTTGAGGGTAAGAGCTGTTCCGCGTTTACGCGGAAATGGGAAAACTATCTGTCACGTCTCGGGCACGCTGAAGACGCGGCGCCCTGCCGCCCCAGAAATCGTACGTAAAGCAAAGCAGACGCTCCACACGCGCCGATAATAACGTGCCTGTCCCCATATCGGCATGCGCGGGGTTCCCACACAGACTTCAGGAGCCATGAATCGGATCAAAAGGCAACCTACCGGCCATCCGGCAATGCGGGGGGGAAACCCAAACAACGAGCCTGTCACTTTATTCCTTCTCATGCACATCTCCCCTTCTCCCCGGCCAGCTCAAGATCACCTCCATTCTGCAAGCCGTTGACCAGCGCATCGCGGCGGAGGTGGCAAATGTCCAAACTGCAGAGGCGCTTTTCAAATACCCTGCTGCATGAGCTGATGAGCAGAAAAAGGAGAGCAGAGTTCACCACAGAGGTCACATGGCGGACAGCGACATAAGAAAACTCTGTGCTCTCGGTGCCTTCTGTGGTCAATTTTGGAGACTCTATGTCCTTTTCCTCCGAACGTCATGTTGTGCAAAAACCCTCTTGTCCACCACACCGTCGAGGTGGGCTGGATTCACCTTCCGCCGGAACAAGCACTCGTGGATGGCTTAAAGCGATCACTGAACTGGCCAAACCTTCTTTCTTGTTCGCTACCAAAGAATTAAATGCTTTGACTTGTCAAATCGGGTTTGATTCATTGGATTCGCAAGAAGGCAAATGGAGCGTCCAAAATGCTCCCCTTATGAACCGATAAAGCTGTCATTTATTGACAATGTTCACAGTGGGTCGAACTCCGAACTTGGCAATGCTGGAATCTTTGAAACAGAACGTCGAGCGAATGCCGTGGCGCATGGTCACGCCTCGGTTGCATAGACCGAACGTGCCTCTTTCGAAGTTCCCACTGTTTCCCTCCAGGTCCATGAGCGCACCGAGCCGTGCACTATCATCGAGGCCGTGCGCAAGGCGAATGACAACAGCAAGCCGGCACAAAGAGATGGATCGGGAGGGGCCTCAGGAGAACAATGGGCGGCGCGGACGAAATCTAGGTCAACGGCGACTCGCGCATACCCGGCGCGCGTTCGTTGGACCCGATCTTCAAAAAGCGCATGTTTGAGAGTGTGGAGGCATAAAACATGGCTGACGTGTTATTCAAAAAGGTAGATTACACCCTCAAGAAACTCATCGAGGACATCCACGTGGGCGAGATTGGTCTGCCCGATATTCAGCGTCCCTTTGTCTGGCCACGGAGCAAAGTGCGCGACTTGTTTGATTCCATGTATCGTGGCTTTCCCATTGGTCACCTGCTCTTTTGGGAAAATGGCTGTTCTGATGCGCATCGCACAATCGGGACAGATGGCAAGCAAAAAACGCCTCGTTTGCTGATTGTGGATGGGCAGCAACGCCTGACCTCGATCTATGCTGTGCTGAAGGGCGTTCCGGTAGTGAATGAAAAATTTCATCCCGAAAATATTCGCATTGCCTTTCATCCTCTCGAAGAAAAGTTCGAAGTATGGAATTCCGCCATCGAAAAAAATGTAGAATGGATTCCCGACGTGAGCGTATTATGGAAACCGGAGACCAGCACCTATGCCTTTACCCAGGACTTCTTGAACCGGTTGAAAACGCGACGTTCTTTTTCTCCCGAGGAAGAAAAAAGAATACCGGTAGCCATTGATCGTCTGGTCAAGTTGCAGGACTACCCGATTACGGCACTTGAAGTGTCCTACTCGGTGGATGAAGATCATGTGGCGGAAATCTTCGTCCGCATCAATAGCAAAGGAACACGGCTCAATCAGGCCGACTTTATCCTTACACTGATGTCTGTTTTTTGGGACGAGGGCCGCAAACAATTAGAGGGTTTTTGTCGTCAAGCCAAGATACCACCCGTAGGCCACACACCTTCTCCGTACAACCACTATTTACTTCCAAACCCCGACCAGTTGCTTCGGGTGAGCGTAGCGCTGGGTTTCCGCCGGGCACAACTGGAGCATGTTTACTCTTTGCTTCGCGGCAAAGACTTGCAAACCAAGCAGTTTTCGGACGAACAACGGGAAAGGCAATTTGCCGTTCTGAGACAGAGTCAAGCGTATGTTCTCGATCTTCAGAATTGGCATGAATTCTTTAAGGTTCTCAAGCGCTCCGGCTATTCCGGTTCCCAGTTTATCTCTTCTCAGATGGCGGTGTTGTATGCTTATGCACTGTGGCTCATCGGGAAGCGCGATTTCCACGTTGATACGTATTGTCTGCGCGAGATCATGGCGCGTTGGTTTTTCATGACGACCCTCACCGGGCGTTATACTAGCTCTCCCGAAAGCCGCATGGAGCAGGACCTGGCTCTTTTGCGTGACGCACACACAGCGGACGATTTTGTGCGTGTTTTGGATCAGCAAATCGAAGCGGTTTTCACACGGGACTACTGGGAGTTCACCTTGCCCAACGAATTGGAAACCGCCGCGGCTCGCAACACGGCTCAGTTTGCTTTCTATGCAGCCCTTTGCCTCTTGGATGCACCTGTGCTCTACTCCAACATGAAAGTATCCGCCTTGTTGGATCCATCAACAAAAGCAAAGAGAGCCGCCTTGGAGCGCCATCATCTTTTTCCGCGCCGGTATCTCCAAAGAATCAACATTGGCGAGGAGCGCCTCATGAACCAGGTAGCCAATTATGCGTTGGTGGAGTGGGACGACAATGTCAGGGTGTCTGACCGCCCACCTTCAGAATATGTCCCTGAACTAGAAACACGGTTCTCACCGGAGGCGATTCGTGAAATGTATCACCTCCACGCTCTTCCGGAACGCTGGTACGACATGGAGTATCCGCAATTCCTAAAGGAAAGACAAAAGAGAATGGCGGAAGTGATCCGGCAAGGCTTCGAGAAGATTAGGCGAGAATGATCATGCCGGACGCCATCCAACAATACGTCAATCTCGAAAACCGCCTGGTCCTGCTCGCCTGGCTCAACAGCCTTTTCGGCTACCGGAGCAACCGCGCCCTGCTGGAAGACTGCAAGGCGGTTGACGAAGGTTTTGGCCCGGATGAGCGCAACTTTCTTGATCATCACCTGATTGGCCGCGGCAGTCAGATGAAAATCCCCGCTGAGGACCTGGAACGCTCCGACGGCAACATCCGCCAACACTTGGAGAAGATGAACCGCAGGCGCACGAAGGCATTCGGTCGGACAACCCGCGGCCCGGTTGAACGTTGCGAGTTGAACGTTGTACGTTGAAAGTTTTCATGGGTTGATCAGCTCGGTCGTCTTCTTGAGAACGTTCAACGTACAACGCTCAACGTGCAACGTTCAGAGGCATTACTGCTTACCTTCCACAACCCGAGTGCCAAAAACCCGGCCTGTTCAAAACCCTTCCGCGTGTTCCGCGTTTTCCGCGGTTGAAAACTTGAACCTGTACACTCCGAAACTCCAAAACTCCAGCCTCGGAAACTGTGGATGAGCACGGGCTTTCAGCCCTTGCTGTCACTGATTTGGACCACCTACCTGGGGCGGTGCCCCAGGCTGGTATAGATCGGGCCTTTGGCCCTATAATCACCGCAATATTTCCCGTGTTCCTGAACAAATATGGCGTGAACTACAACCAAGCCTATGCGTTGGATCTAACATTCCACGCCGACTTCGGATTCAGCCCAGACCGGCGGCACGACCAGCCACCAAAGCGCCAACGGCGCGGTCTCATTCTGAAGATTGGCTGTAGGAAGCGCGAATCTGCTGTCGCACAGGTTCGGGCACGGTCTTCAACAGGCGATCAAGCTCATCGAGGCTGACATGTTGTCGGAGCCATTCTGTTCCGCGTCGTTGAAGCCGAGGGTCGGTATCAGCAGCGACCTTCAACATGAAAACGCCTGTCAGATGGCGCGGAATACTTGACTGCTCGAACACATCGACCATTGCCGATCTCACAGGCAAAGGTTGATCCGGGTAAAGCTCGGCGAGTTTGAAAGGCATTGATGGATTGGCCCCAGCCACGGAAGTAAAAGCTCTTTTTGCTCTGTCGCGTGTTTTGCTGTCTGGCGACCCGAGCATGACGAACAGCGGTTGCGACGATTCGAGATCGAGCTTGCGCAGCACCTGGATTGTTGCGGTGATTTCGGTGTCGCTTCCGCTTGTCGCAAGAAGGTCGAGCAAATCCGGCAGCGAAAGGGCGGCCTCACTCCCGTGTTCGGCGAGAATCGAGAGGATGTGCAATCTTGCGTCCTGCGGCGCGGTCTTGAGCGCCTGAGCAAGGGGCGGCAGGGCGTCTTTTCCAATGCGAGAAAGAGCATGGACAGCAGCAAGACGCACCATGGGACTGCGGTCGGCAATGGCATTGATCAGGTCAGGTATGGCCGGTGCTGCGGCGGGGCCAATCAAGCCTAGACCTTGTGCAGCGCGTTTGCGATGCATGTCGAAGTCGGCCGGCTTGATGAGCAGATGGAGTTGGCGCTGTGCCCAACGCGGGAGCTGAGGGCCGATCTTTCGGTATGTTGACAGGAGGAACGAGTCTTTCCGGTTGAGGATGTCTCTGAGTGTTTGGACTGCGTTGCTGCCGGCGAATGTCATGGTCTGTTCTGCGGCGAGGCGGGCGTTTTTATCTGAGGCGTCGAGGTCTGCAAGCCATTCCGTCAAGGTGCGTCCATTGACTGCGATAGGCGGCTTGCGAAATGCATTCGCGAGCAGGCCAATCCCGACAGCAAAACCCAAGCCGGCAAAAAGAAGCAGGAACAACCGGCGTCTTGTGAGTCTCATGCGAAAGTCTGTGTCTCGGGTTGATTTGGATTATCTGTCTGGATCGACCCTGTAACCGAGAGCGCGAAGCCTTTGAAGTTTGTAAACGAGAGTGCGCCTGCTGATGCCAAGGGCGCGGGCGGTCTCGGTGCGATTGAAGTCATGTTCGTGAAGTGCTTTCGAGATTGCCTCGAGTTCAATTTCTTCCAGGCTGCGTGCTGACGTTGTGGATGGAGCCGGCGTGCTGTCCGGATTCAGAGTTGCCTGTTGGATGCCAGCCAAAGTTTGCGTTGCCTGGCGAACGCGAGCAGGAAGGTGTTCGGGAAGGACCAGTTCGCCCCGGGACAACAACGCAGCGCGTTCCATTGCGTTTCTGAGTTCGCGGACGTTGCCCGGCCACGAATAATTCTCGAGGCAATCGATCACCGATGGCGAGAACCTTGCACGACCCTGTGTGAGCTCGGCCAGGAACTGGCTGGCCAGCGGGATGATATCCTCGCGCCGTTCGCGCAGGGGCGGGATGTGAATCTCGACCACATTGAGCCGATAGTACAAGTCTTCACGGAACCGGCCTTTCTTGACTTCTTCCTCGAGATTTCGGTTTGTGGCGGCGAGGATTCTTGCGCGCGTGTGCAATTCCACGTTTGATCCAACGCGCTGAAAGCAACCATCATGTGTAACCCGAAGGAGTTTGGCCTGCAGATGCGGCGACATTTCAGCGATTTCATCAAGAAAAATTGTGCCGTTTGATGCCAATTCGAACCGGCCTATGCGCTGGGCAACTGCGCCTGTGAACGCCCCTTTCTCGTGGCCAAAAAGCTCGCTTTCCAACAGTGTCTCCGGAATCGCAGCACAGTTGACCTTCACCAGCGGACCGGATGCGCGCGGGCTCCACAGATGAATGACTTCGGCCACAATTTCCTTGCCAACGCCACTCTCGCCGGTGATCAGAAGACGAGTTTCAGACGGAGCGACCAGAGCCGCTTCGCGGAAGACGGCCTGTGTGAGCGGGCTTTCGGCGACGATACCCGGCGGGAGGCGTTTTTGTTCAAAAACGGCTGGGCCGGCTCCGGCAATTCCGGTTGCTTTTCGGACCAGAGCAAGGAGCTCATCAAGGTCAATCGGTTTTGCGAGGTAATCGACGGCGCCGTCGCGCATTGCGCCGACGGCGTCGCGGATGTCGGCATATGCTGTGACCATGAGGACCGGGAGTGCAGAGTTTTGTCTGCGTGCCTGCCGGAGGGTTTCGAGTCCCGAGATGCCGGGCATGCGAACGTCGGAGATCATCATGTCGATTTGCTCTCGGCCAAGGATGTCGAGGGCTTGTTCGCCCGAGGCGACGGCGATGGTTTGGAAGCCCTGGTTTCGGAGGAACGAGTCCAAAAGGCTTCGTTGGCCGGCATCATCATCTACAATCAAGACGCGTGGAACGTTCACGGCCCCTAGTTTACACGAAGCATGCCAGTGTCAAGCAGCAGCCGCGAGTCTGAGATGAGAGATGCGGAAAACTGCGCCACGCGGCTGGTTGGGGAGGCACTCGATATCCCAGCCGTGTGCGAACACGATTTGCTGGACGACGGCAAGGCCAAGGCCGGTCCCGGTTTCGTGCGTGGTGAAATAGGGCTTGAATATTTCGGTGCGGTGTTCAGGCGGCACACCCGGGCCGTTATCGCGTATTTCGAGTGCAGCTTCAGCGGGACCGGTCCGTTGGGCTGCGACCTGGATTTGCCCCTGAATTGGGACTGCCTGAATGGCGTTGAGAAAGAGGTTGAACAAGGCCTGGCGAAGCAGCGCTTCATCTGCTTCGATTCGCGGCAGGTCTTGTTGTACCACTAGCTGCACAGATTTTTCTTCGAGATCGTGGGTGAGTGCACGGGCGACTTCAGCAACAACGGCGTTGAGATCGACGATTTTCCGATGCACTTCTCTGGGGCGTGAATAATTAATGAAGTCATTAAGCTGTGAAGTGACGCGATCGGTTTCTTCGATTATCTGGCGGGTTTTCTGGCGGACTTCTTCGGGAATCTGATCGAGCTTCGAGATGACCTGGGCCATTCCGCGGATGATGTTAAGCGGGTTTTTGGTTTCGTGAGCCAGACCCGCAGCAGCGAGGTTCATTTCCTTCAGCCGCGCGTTCAACTCAGCGGCGCGTGCGAGTCTGACTTCCAATTCTGAAGACCTGAGCAGGCCGCGCCATGCGAGACCAAAGCTCATGGCCGCGACCGTGCCGAGAGCTGTAATCAATGCACGGAGCCACAGGTCGTGGCTTGCGGCAGCCCGGACCGGTGCCGTGGATAGCATCATGACGAAGCTGTGGACACCCTGTTTGCGGATGAGGGCTTGGAACTCCTGCTCGCTCATCCAAAATGGGCGACCGAAAGGCGACCGGTTCGGCCGTCCACTGCCTTCTCTTTGGGAACCGCGCGGTCCTGCGAGGTCACGTGGCGGCTCAGGAGGAAAACCAACAGCGGCTCCATCTGGTGGTTGCTGGGGCGGGCCACCTGGGTCCCGTGCCTCCGGTTGGCGGTTCGGATCGCGCTCGCGAGGAAACTGCGGAAAACGGTTCGTGCCGGGCCGATTTGTGCCAAACGGATTGTAAAGTTCGCTGCGTGGAATAACCAGTGTTGGATGAGAAGATTCCGTCTGGGATGCAACTGCGGTGACATTTGTCCCCAAATCCACCAAGTTAAGAAGCGTAACATGGTTCTTGTCCCAATGGGCGCCTGTGGGAAGCCCTTTGACGTCGAGATCGATCGGTTCGCCAGCGGCGGCAACGACTTCACCAGTAGCATTGAGGAGCGCGACCGCGTTTAGTTCATCAGGGTTGATCAAAGCTGTTAGCGCCGATTCGAGCCGCTCTCGCGATATGATTCCTCCGAACCGCCGCTGGGAACGCATTACAAGCCCAACTGTGCTGGATATGTCCTTTGCGCGGTTGATCAGAGCAGCACGCGCCTGGGCGCAGACGCGCTGGTGCTCGACAGCTTGCCAGACCACGAGCAGAAGCCACGCGGCCACAATGCCGGCGTAAACCCATGGCGTCCGTCGGCTCATACGGCGTTCAACCTAAATGTTAGACTAATTGGCAAGCAAGCCATTAACGTCTTGTTTTCTTGGCTGGTTTGGCCTTGGCAGGCGGGCTGTTTGTCACAGGAGGAACATTCCCGAGGAACGACTCGAGTTCGCTTTGTGTGAAAGCTGATTGCGACGCGCTAGCTGCGGAACGTTCGGCGCTCGACATGGCCGCGAGCTCGGTCGGCGTATCGACGATAGTCGGGGTCAGGAATATTAGCAGTTCGGTTTTTGTATTGCTATCGACGCGGTGGCGGAAGGCTGCGCCCAGCAATGGTATGTCACCCAACAACGGTATTTTGCTTTCGGCGCGTTGATTCTGTTTTTCCATGAGGCCGCCGATGATAACGGTTTGGCCGTTGGGAACGACCACGACCGTATCTGCTGATCGCGAGTTGATAACCGGGGAACTGATTGTACCGCTTGGGCCGCTTGAAGTTGTAACCCACTGGCTCTTGTCTGCGAGATCGGAGATTGTTGGTGTGACAATCATCTCGACCATGCCGTCCGACGTTATGAACGGAGTCACGGTCAACTGAATTCCTACCGTGCGGTAACTCACCGTATTGTACTGGTTCCCAAGCGTGTCGAATCGCGTGCCGCTAATGATTGGGACCTCTTTGCCGAGGCTGATGGTTGCCTGCTGGTTGTTCCGGGCAAGGATGGATGGGCGTGACAACACCTCGGTCTTTCCTGCGCGGGCTATTGCACGGAGCGTGGCCTGGTAATCGTTCGCAAGCACGGTGTACAGCCCGGCTCCTGGTGGGATCGGTGCAAAGCCGGAAATGGGCTGATTGAATACATTGACGTTTGAGTTAACGACGCTGCCCAGACCCGAAATGCCGAAGGCGTGTGCTGCGCTGCCCTGTGCGGCGCCGTTGATCGACCTGCTGATGCCGCCCTCGACACCGATGTCGAGGTCCTTGCTGTAGGTGGCTTCCATGAAAACCACTTTGATCAGGACTTGTGGTGGGCGGCGGTCGAGGTTCGTAACGACGTTGGCAATGTACTGAGCGGTTTCCTCGTCGGTTACCACCACCAGCTTGCGGGTTTCCGGGTCGCTCATAAACGTAGCAGCGCCTATTGAAGTTGCGCTCGGGTATGTGGTCGTGCCCGTGCGCCCAAATGCACCCCCCATCCCGAACTGGGCACGTGCTTCAGACGCGGCGAAAATGGCCAAGACCGCGGTCAAGCCGGCCAGGGCTTTGGAAGTTAATGTCGAGGTTGGCATAATATGTCCTTTGGATTTTCGGTGTTAACTGAAAACAGTTTTTGTCGCCAAGTTATTGTCCGCCCATGCGCATGCCGGTGTTGCCGAAGCCGGTACCGCCCATGCCGGTATTACGTCCGAAGCCCATGTTCATGTTTTGCTGGGCGCGTGTGTTCAACTGGCTTCCTGCTCGATTTTGGCGGGAAGAACGCGCCCCGGTATAACCGCTGCCATAGGTTTGAGCGGGAAAAAGGCTCTGCAGAATTTCCTGAACCTGTTCGGGGTCGCTGTTCTGAACATCAAACACGAACACTTTTTGTTTTCGTGCAGGGTCGGAGTCAAGGTCGGCGACCATGGCCGCGATCTGGTCCATGAGATTGCGAGCGGCGCTGACCACGACCGATCTTGTGCGTGGGTCGGGTACTGCGACCACGCGGGTTTGCTTGATGGCACGCTCGCTGGTGTTCGCCGTGGCCGCTCCTCTGGCTCCACCCTGACCGGGCATCATTCCACCAAACGGCCCCCCGCCGAATCTGCCACCAAACTGAAACTGCCCCCTGCCCCCCTGTTGGCTTGTGGTCGGGTCCGGAAACAAGCTGGTAAGAAGACTTGCCATTTCCTGCGGGTCCGCATACTGGAGGTGGAACACCCGCAGCTCGGTAATCTCATCGATGTTTTGGTCGAGTTCAGCGATCAGCCCTTCGATGACTGGCATTTGATCTTCCGGTGCGCTGACAACGACGGCGTTGCTGCGTTCATCGGCCACGGCTGTGACGCGCGGCTGTGGCGCGCGCCCACCGGCAGGTGTGGGTGTCTGCGCCCCGTCACCGCCCTGCCCGCCGGGTCCGCCGCGCATGAAATTGAAGAACCGGCCGGGGCCGCCCTGTTGATTGCGGTTCTGCGCGGTGTCTTGCTGGAACAGTTCCTTTATCACATTGGCTACAGACTTGGCATCGGCATACTTGAGAACCGCGACTTTGACTTTTGAAACGCTTGCGATTGCTGTGTCGAGGGCCTTGACGATTTCTGCGATCCTGCGGATGTGGCTCTGGGTGTCAGTAACGATGAGTGAGTTGCCACCCTCGTTGGCGACCATGGTTGTTTGAACGAGCGGCTGCAAGTCGCGGCTCAATTGCACTGCGCTGATGAACTTCAACGGAATGATCTGAGTCACAACTTCGTCTGTAACCGGGATTTGCTGCGGGTCGCTCCCGGTAAGCACGGGGCTGTACTGAGACTTCATTTCGGTGTTTGTAACGATCTTCAGGAAACGGCCTTTGAGAACGGCGGCATAGCCGTTCTTCGCGAGGACGGAATTGAGCACCTCAACGGCCTCTTCCTTTGTAAGCGGCTGGTTGCTCCAGACATCAACTCTGCCTTTGACGTCCGCACTGCCGGGCATGATGATGAATCCGGCAGCCTCGCTAAGGTAATTCAGCACGAGCTCCAGAGGCGCGTTGCGGAAGTTCAGACGCAGACTGCGCTCGCCGTCGGCCGCAACATGGGTGGGCGAGGGCGAAACTTCCATTGTTTCCTCCGACGATGCGGACTGAGTGTCGGAGCCCGGTCTTTCCGCGTCGGACCCGGTACTTGCCGGCTTGGATTCGCCGGTGTTTGCCGGTGAAGTGGCGGGTTGCGCTGCCGGGGTCACCTGCGCAGGCGCGGCATTGGGATTATCGGAGCCGCCGCCGGGCCGGTCAGATGGAACAGCGGCTGGCTGTGCCACGGCGCCGGCTGCCAGAGCCAGCGCCCAGCCGAACATGATTATCATTGTTGTACGCGTTTTCATCGTGCTTCCCTTTCGCGTTGCTGCATTAGTCTTTTGACGATGTCGTCCATCTCGGGGCTCGAGCTTGCCCTCGAACTTTCAGACGTACCGGCGGGCGAGGAGGTGGAACTCGAACCTTCAGAGGCGTAAGAACCACTGTACTCGCCCAAAGTCCATTCTCCCTCATCTTCGCGTCGCATCTGCATTCCGACCTTGAGTTCCTTGACGTCGTTTGTGCCGGACGCGAGCTTGACGCGGTCAGGCGCGATTTCCAGGACGGTATAACCGGCGATAGAGCCCTTGGCTCGGACAGCCTTTCTATATTCGGGGCTTGTGCCGTCAAAGAACGCAAACCGGCCTTTATCGTACTCTAGTATACCCACAAGGCCGAACGAGTCCACACGATTCGGCCGGCGGCGTTCGGTCCTGCGGGATTGGCCTGACCTGCTGGCATTGAAAATGTTTCTCTCCGAGACGATTCTGAACGTGGAATAATCTGGTGCTGGCGGGAGTTTTGCCGGTGCGTTTGTGGACTCGGCGGCCAGGCTGGGCAGAATTACCGCAATAACGGCTGTCAGAATGGGCAAAACGCGGGCGCTCCCATGCAAACTCGCAGGACAAACGATCTTTGCAATGGCAGAGGCGGTGTTCATTGTGTTTGCTTTGGGTTTAGAACCAGGCCGCTAACCTGGAGTGCGAGAGTAATCTGCTGGCCGGTGTCGTCTCTGGCTGTCAGGTCAAGGTCCTGAATACGCAGGGCCATGGGGTCGGATTCGAGATTATACAAAAACCTGGTGATTGATGGGAGATCACCGCTCGAATCGATCCGACACTCGATCACTGCAGCGTCGCCTTCGAGGCGTTTCCAAGCGGGCTTGACCGAAGTAACAGTGGCGCGACTTTCCTGGGCCCAGCGATCAATGGCACTGCAAAGCTGGGCTTGTGCGGCCGAGGGATCGTTCGTCAGCACATGCGGCCTTCTGACGTCCCACCACGATTGGATAACCTGGGCGCGGTTTAACAACTGGTTGCCGCGCACGTAGGATTCACGCAGTTTGGCGATTTCGCCCGAGCGATTCTTCCACGCACCGATCAGCGGCTGGACGATTAATCTGTCTGCGGCCAGCAAACCTACGGCGCCCGCGGCCAGAATTGCCAGTAACTGCTGTCTGTTTTTCAGGTCGATGTTCATGGCTGTGTAGGCGGATTCCATTGAAACTTGAACGTAAACTGGAGCGGAGTCTGGCCACGCATTGTTTCGAGCTCGACGTTCCGGACCCCCTGCACGTTGCGCAATTGCTGGAGAACACGAAGCAACGCCTGGTTGCTGCGCGCCGTGCCCGAGACCGTGACTGTCCCGCTGTCGCGTAGCTGAATTGACTTGGCCGAAACAGTGCCGTCTTCGGGAAACACCTCGGACAATCTCCGGAGAATCGTCAGCACACGGCATGACCTGTCGAACCATGGACGGTACCGGACGATCTGTTCCTGGAGCTGTTCAAGGCGTGTAACTTGCGGCCTGATTCCAGCCCATTTCGACCGCCAATAACTGAGTTGAACCTGCTGGACAAGGAAAGCCAGCAACACAAGCAAGGCAACGCTGCCAGCCACGATGCCCACCGTCACAAGTTTCCGGGAAGTGTAACGAGAAGCGATTTGCTGCCAAATGCTGACCTTCGGAGGCAAGAATTCGAAAGCCGGTTTCTGCCCGCTCAACCATCTGACCGCAAGAGTCAATGCAGGCGAAATCTCTGTGTCCGGTGGCACGGAAAGCCCACACTCGGTATCCGTGCAGCACCTGACCTGTTCCACAACAACCCCGAGCGGTTCGAGTCTTGGCCGAAGCTGTTCGGCAAGTTCGTCGGCAGCGTCGTTGTGCCCGAATATGCGCACGCGTTTCACAACATCGCGCATGTCGATCGGCAACTGTCCCAGCGTAATTCGGAGTTCGCGCGTGATATGATCGATCTGAAACCGACCGTCTTCGACTCCTTCATGCTCGCCGACGCCTTCGATTGTTCTTAGAACTGCGATGCCACCGCCGACGCTGATCTGCATTGCAAGATTCTGCTCGCCGGGCAGCAGGGCGATAATGCCAGACTGACTTTCGCCGTCCACTTTTTGCAGGGCCGTTATGCCCAGGGAAAAGCTCACAGGCTTGAGTTGAGCCGCTTTCAGCACCGTCTCGAGCCGCGTCACATGCTCGCGCGGCACGGCAACCTGAAGGATGTACGATTCGCCAGCGGGCGTCTTGTAGCGCGAGCTGGCCATCATGAGCGACTCAGGCGGATACGGGAACCCGCGTTCGGCCTCGATCTGGAGAAAACTGGCGAGGTCTGCTTCGGGGATGTCTGGCAACTTGGTCGAGAGCGTCAGCACCCATGCAAGCGGAAGCCCAACCACACAAGTGCGTTCGCGTATTCCAGCGGAAGCGAGATGTTTCTGGATTTCACGACCGACGAGGACAGGATCATCCGTCAACAAGTTGAGCGACAGCGGTGCACTGAACGAGTTCCGGATTTCGGCGGAACCATTGGTGCGTCTGATGAGGACGACCTGCATTGCGCCCCCCTCGAACGCCAGCCCGAGCACGGCCCCACCCGGTTGCCGGCGGTTCCGCAGAACCAAAGTGCGCCCTGCAAACCGCAGTTGCAGCTTGCGGGCCTTTGATTCTGGCATTTCGGTTGATTTGGTCTGGGCGTCGCTCATGCCGCGTGTTTCTCTTTGTATTGCGCAAGCCTGCATTTCATCTCACGGTTCCCAAGATGCGCGCTGCTGCTGCAGGGTCGGTACCGCTTGTCAGTTGCAATGCTTTGCGAATCTGACGGCCCAGCGGCCAGCCGAGCCTTGTCAGGTCTTGACGGTACAGAACCTTTGGCGTGCCGTCGCACATGTCGATCACAAATTTCACTCTGCGAAATCCCCGCCCGTAGTGTCCCACAGCAGCAATGTCCGCAGTGTACTGATAACTTCTGCTTGTGATGTAAGGACCAGCCTGAATCGCACTTTGGCGGTCAAGAACGTTTGCCACCCATGCAACAGACCGCAGATTGGCCGGGTTGCTGATCCGGTAAGAAACAAGTGCCGGCGCCATGTTGCTGCCAATCCCCGGCAGGCAAGCAAGAACAGCCTCCGAGGCGGTGTTCACATTCACAAGGCCGGGCATGTAACTGCTGTTCGTGGTGGCGATGTAATCCGCCACCTGAGCGAACTCATCTTCCGTCATGCCACTGATCAAGTAAAACTCGAGCGGACTTCCGAAACTTGGCGTGGGTGTGGGCTGTTGCGCTGGTTGGCCGCCGGGTTGGCCCCCTTGGCCGCGCCCGCCACCCTGTTGGCCCGGCTGGGCGCTGCCGAGTCCGACGTTAAGGAGTATTTCGTTGGCGCGTGTTGTGCCAAAGCGCTGCTGAAGCAATGTCGCGAGTTCGGTCTGGGCATTGGTGCTGGTGACATCAATTCGCTGTGTGCCGTCAAGGGCGGTGTTGGGTTCCCTGCTCCATATTGTCAGGTACTCGAACAACCCGGGGTCGAGACGTCCGTCAGCGTTGTCTGGCGGGGCGTTGGCGTCACCGTCGTTTTCGTTGAACTCGAGAACGCCGTTCATGTTCATGTCTTCGCCGTAGAGGACGGAGTTGGTCATTCCATATACAAGCCGGAGTTCTTCAACGGTCTCGAATGGCGCCTGTTTGCATCGGTATGGCGGGATGAAGTGCAAATAAATCTCTGGTGGAACACCAACTTCGAGGTTGGTCTGCGAAGCGTCGCGCCACGTGACTATGTTGGCAGCCAGATCAGGGGTCATCCTCGGCAGGCATTCGAGCATGGCTGCAGTGGCGGTGTTTAGATTCAGCTTGCTTGATTCATCCACCAGACCAAATGAGAGGTAGTCCGGCCCTGTTTGGATGATGTTGGTGTTGCGTCCGATGACCCAGAACATTGCGTTGCCAACCTGAACAGCAGCCTGCTGGTAGCTCAGGAGATCGGGCAGTGAAGCACTGTTGGTCTGAACCGTTGCGAGCAGATTTGTCAGATAACGCAAAGCACCTTCGATTGCCTGTTCTGCTTCGATTCCTGCCACGTAGTTGTCCGCTGCCCGGTATTCGGTGTAAGCCGATTGCGCAAAGTAAAGAGCCAATGCCACCAGCCCAAAGGCAATCCAAAGAACTATCACCAACACAGAACCACGCTCGCGATTCTTGGACGTCGCAAGACCAGCGGGCACACCCGGACCACAGACGGGCAGGGCCGCCCGGGCGGGCAGGCTGCAGGAATTGTTCTGTTGGACGATTCCCGTCATGAGCTGGATTGTGCAGTCTGGTTGGTTTGGCTTGTTTGATTGGTCTGCGACTGAACGTAGATTGGCACCACAAGCTCGATTGGCGCCGGCGGTGTCAGGCGTTTCTCGCTGCCGGTGAGTTGGATGAGCACCTTGATCGCCAGCGGCAGCGAATTGGTCATCTGGGTCGAGTCCCAGTATGTTTGCCACTGCAACCCGTCGTAATAAAGAAATGCAAAGGTTTCAACACCGCTCAAGAGACGCTCCTGCGCCGGGTATTCGGGCACATCGGCCGGCAGCAGATTTCGAGTGACACATCTGACCAGGTCTTTCCCGGGCGCGCCGTTTGTTGATTCCATCAAGACATAACTGACCTGCTGTATGTCGGGCCACGGCAGGTTGTCATCGATGCTGCCCGTGGTTGTGTAAAAGAACGGGCTGGATTCGATTGCATCAACAAGCGGGATGGCGGTCAACAGCGAGCTACCAGATGCTGCAGAACCCCCTGAAGACCCCGCCGTGCTATAACCTGACGAAGCCGGCGACAACCCCATCAACGGACTCTGCAAACTACCCGAAAGTGTCCCGCCCGGCGGAACAATATTCGCAATATCCATCTTCATCAGCGTCAGCGCGCGTTGCAATGGAGCCAGTTTATCCAGTGCTTCCGCAGATTTGTTTCTGAGCCTCAGCGCACTGTAGAACACCACATTGATGGCCAGCAGAACAATTGCAAACACGGCCACAGCTATCAGCAACTCGAGCAACGTAAAACCTCGCGCTGCCCGGCCGAAACGCTGTGGCTTGAACCGTCTTCCTGCAAACCCAGGGCAATACGCGGACACCCGCGCCGTTCTCTCAGCGAAAACGGTCGCTTTCGGCTGCGCCGCGATGTGTGACATTGGTTTCACAACAACGTTCCCGGGGCTACGAGTGTGCTCAGTTGGACAGAATAATCCTGCCCTTGAACTGCAAATGACACCTCGACAGTGAGTATTTGCATCGTGACAGTCTGCAGTCCGGTCGAGTATTGCGTCCAAAAATCCAGCTTTGACCTGTACCTGTACTGCAGGTCGCCTTCTTCGACGACACCGGTTTGGGCGGCACTGCTGGTCCGGGTTTGGCCTGTCACTATCATCTCGTTCAAAAGCCGCTCTGCGATCCTCGTCGCCACAGTTTTGCGTTGGGCAACGGTGCTCGCGCGGCTGGCCACAAGCACACCCTGAACAGACACCGGTATCACGATGGCCATGAACAGCAATGCAGCCAACACCTCGGCCAGCGTGAACCCGGCGCAACGGCGACGGAGGTCCTGCAGCCTCAGACCGGAGTTAACGCGCAACTTGTTGGAGTTGGTTTGTCTGAATTTCATAGCCGATGCGATTCTGCGATGCAGCTATGCAAACAGTTTGGTTTTCCTTTGTCTGCCGAATCAGGATGCGGTCCGGACTTGTCTCGCTCAGATAACCGTCCGGGAGAAAACATATTACCCGCTGGCCGGTCCGGATTGGCGGTGCCATGGTCCAAAAATTGGTCTGGATGATGGCTTGAGACTGTGGCAGCTCGATCTCGAGGGTGGGATCGACCGTGTACTGAAGAGCAAGCGGGTCCTCTTCGACGTATCCCGTTTGGGCTCTTAGTCCGTAAACCTTCTGCGCAGTGTCAATCCAAAGTATCATCGGAATCCCTTCGCTGGCGGCTCGACTCTGACCGTATCTTGTCAGGGCAAGGAACCTCCGCGCTTCGTGGTCAATTACCCGTCCCCGGAAGAACCGGGACAGTGAAGGCGCAGCATACCCCAGCACAACCACCAGCAAAGCCATGACCAGTATCAGCTCGATGAGTGTGAACCCGGCGTGATACGGCTTTTCACGGTTGCGATGCCTGAGTTGGAGTTTGCCAGTTGGTAATGTCATCTTCGGTGCCTTCACGTCCGTCCGGTCCCATCGAACTCAGATCATAGCCGTTTGGGTTGTGCCGGCCGGGATAAACATAGATGTAAGCGTTTTTCCATGGATCAAGTGGCACGGCCCCGTCTAGGTACGGCCCATGCCAGTTCTGCGCGTCGCGCGGCTGTTCAACAAGGTCTTGGAGGCTCTTTGGATACGACCCGTTATCCACCTCATACGCATTCAGAGCGGTCTTGAACGTGCTGATTTGTGTCAGAGCCGCTGTCTTTCGCGCGCGCTCGGATGTGCCCGCAAAACGCGGAAGAACCAATGCCGCCAGCGTCCCCAGGATCACCAGTACTAGCAATAGCTCGACAAGTGTGAAGCCAGCAGACCGCCGCCGATGATTTGAACCGTGCGTTAGTGTTCGGACAATGATTGTTTCTGAACGGTGTGTGTTCATTTTATGTACTGTTGGAGAGTGAATATCGGGATAACCATTCCGATGAAAATTGTGCCGATGAAACCTGCAATGAAAAACAGCATGACCGGTTCAGCAAGAGCAACCGCCGTCTTCAGCCGACGGTCCAACTCTGACTCGGTCACATCCGATATCCGAACCAGCTCCTGGTCAAGCTTGCCGCTTTCCTCCGCCACGGAAATCATTTCCAGAACCGAGCCCGGGAAAAGCATGGGACACTCAGCAAGGCTGGCACCCAGCGCCTTGCCTTCTTTGACGTGGTCGATGGCACTGCTGACAGCATCGACCAGAATCTGATTCCCTATTGACCGTCTGGCAACATTGAGACCGTTGATCAACGGAACCCCGGCGCTCAGCAACGTTCCCAGCATCCTGCAAAAGCGCGCCATCGCATACTGTGCGACAAGTGTCCCAAGTACCGGCAGCTTCAATATCACGCCCTCCCATGTGCGACGTCCGGTGGGCGAAACCATCCAGCTCCTCACCAGGTACGCTGCCACCACCAAACCCGCAACAACCATCGGACCGTACAGACGAATCGTGTCGCTGACACCCACAATAATTCTGGTTATCAACGGCAACTGCGCGCCAAACCCGGCGAAAATGACCTGGAATTTCGGGATGAAGAAGACCAATAGGAACGTAAGCACACCCAACGCCAGCACCAACAGTATCGACGGGTACAGCAACGCGGTCATCACCTTCGTCCGCAGCTCTTTCTCGCGCGACTGAAAATCCGCAATCTGGCTCAATACAAGGTCGAGAAATCCGCCGGTCTCGCCAGCTTCAACCATCGCAACATAGACACGCGGGAACGTGTCGGGCGATTTGGCCATTGCATCGGCAAGCGACATGCCGTCCACAACCAGGTCATGAATTTCTTTCCATTTTGCGCGCGCTGCCGGGTCGGATGTCTCCTTCTGAAGTATGACGAGTGCGCGGCTCAAGGGCACCCCGGCAGCCAACAAACTCGAGAGCAGGCGGGTGAAATTCTCGAGCATTCTTGGCGAAACACGCCGCGGACTTCCAAGTGACAGCGCGAACGGTTTGCCTGACCCGTTTGTTGGCGCCTTTTGAGCTGCGGGCTTGCCGTTGCCGCGTTCGACAAGACTGATCGGACGCAATCGCCGGCTTTCCATCTGCCGGAACGCCTCCTGCCGCCCGCTGGCTTCGAGCTCGCCTTCGGTGATCACACCGTCAGGCTGAAGTGCTTTGTATTTGAAGACTGGCATGGGCGCGTCAGTTTAGCGGCGGACGGGCGAAACTGGTGACGGGCCGGCTGCCTCTGCAACAGCCGCTGGACTCCGGGGGACCGTGGACCAAGCGACTTCTTTTGCCGTTGTCACGCTCAACACTTCCTCGACGGTTGTAATGCCGAGTCTGACAAGCCGCCATCCGTCCTCAGCCAAAGTGCGCATCCCGGCACGGCGCGCTGCCTCGCGAAGTTTGTCTGCAGAAGCGCTTTTGAGGATCAACTCGCGAACCTCGTCATTAATGTCCATCCATTCGAATATGGCGTGTCTGTCGAAAAACCCGGTTTGCCTGCACTCGCGGCAACCGACAGCCTTGTAAATGACTGCGTTGGGCGGGATGCCAACCTGTTCTTTGAAAGCCTGCGCTGCGGGTGATTTGTCTTCCTCTTTGCAGTGGCGGCAGAGCACACGAACAAGCCGCTGGGCCAGCACAGCTTCGAGCGAGGAAGACACCAGGTACGGTTCAACGCCCATATCGACAAGACGCGTCAAAGCGCCCGGCGCGTCGTTGGTGTGCAAAGTCGAAAACACAAGATGACCCGTCAGCGACGCCTGCACGGCAATTTGAGCCGTCTCGGTATCACGAATCTCACCAACAAGAATCACGTCAGGGTCGTGCCGGAGGATTGACCTGAGACCGCGCGCAAAGGTCAGCCCAGCCTTTTCAGAAACCTGAATCTGATTCACGCCTTTGAGCTGGTACTCGACCGGGTCTTCAATGGTTATTATTTTCCGGTCTGAATCGTTGATTTCGCTCAGCGCGGTGTAAAGCGTCGAGGTTTTCCCACTGCCTGTGGGTCCGGTGACAAGAATGATGCCATGAGGGAGCTGCAACACCCGCTGGAAAGAGGCAAGAACACGCTCGTCCATTCCCAGTTCACGCATGCCTCTGAGAGTCGCGTTTTGGCGGAGGAGCCGCAGCACAACCGCCTCACCATGGATCATCGGAATGACCGAAACACGGATGTCAACCTCAGCTTCGTCGATCCGGACCTTGATTCGGCCGTCTTGCGGGAGACGCTTTTCCGCGATGTTGAGGTGACTGAGAATCTTGATGCGCGAGACTATGGCTGGCTGGAACCGCTTAAGCTGTGCCGGAACGGGCACGTCCTGCAAAACGCCGTCAATTCGGTATCTGATGCGAAATTCGTCTTCGAATGGCTCGAGGTGTATGTCCGACGCACGCAGTTCAATCGCGTCTCTGAGCACCTGATTGACAAACCTGATGATCGAGGCGTCTTCGGCGGCAACATCAAGGTTGGTGTCTTCTTCCTGTCCCTCATCGACGACCTCGATTGGCGATTCCTCGTCGAGGGTGTCGATCGTGTCAGCGCCAACACCGAGGCGCTTCTTCATTTCGCGCTGGATGGCCTCGCTCGGCGCAAGAACAGGACGAAGTTTGAGCCCGGTCAGATTGCGCAGCGTGTCCAGGCCTTGCGTGTCAAAAAGCCGGCTTGTAGCAACCTCGACGATCCCATCCACCCGCCGCAGTGGAAGAAGCTCGTCCCTGAGCAACAGACGCGCCGGGAAAAGTGAAAGCACTTCTTTGTCCGGTTCGACGTCTTCGAGCGAAGTGTAAGGAAGACCGTATTCCTTTGCCAGCCAGCGCAAAACGTCTTCTTCAGACTGAATTGGCGCGGCCCCGGGGACGGCTTGTCGGCGCGCGAGCGTGCGAGCGTCCATGGCGGATAATTGCCGGGCAGCAACCATCCGATCCAGCAGCTCATTTAACGCCGTGTCTGTATTTTCGTTCCCGTTCATGGGCCGCGCCAAAACCAGTTGTGAATGTAACCAACAGGATTGCTTGAACTTTACTCCGCTGAAAGCATCCCGTCCAAAACCAACTGCGCCTCCTGACGAACGGTCAGCACCGCTTTCAGGTCTTTCTCAGCTTGAGCGAGCTTGGCTCTCCTGTCCTTTACTGCATTGCGATAAGCCTCGAGTTTCTGCTTGATCTCGGCCGCTGGTGCATTGGACTCGATCGCGTTCCGCAGTGCTTCTGCCTCGGGCATCGGGGTGGCACCAAATCGAGCCCTCCGATCCTGTGCTTGATCGCCCTGCTGGCCCCCTCTCTGGCCGGGACCGCGGCCAAACATGCCCATCCCCATCCCGCCGAAACCGACGTCACGGCGAGCTTCCATCACCTTTGTAAGGCGTTGTTCGATAACCTTCCACTCCGCGTCGTCCTTGACACCCAGACGTTCACGCGTTCGTTCCATCATGCGTTGCCGCATCTGTTCGGGGTCGAAAGCAGGGCGGTCGCCTCTGTCACCACGACCCTGTCCACCTTGTTGGGCCATCGCCGTGGTAGTTGTCAAACCGATTAGCAGCGCCACGCCGCCAATCGCCAGTGTTTTCATCCATCGATTCATACTTATTTTCATTTTTGTGTGTTTGCTTGGTTCTTTGGGGCAGCCGTCAGACTCACGATTAGCACGCCGACGCGCGTCCCGCCGCCCAGTGTGCAATTGGCGTGCCAAACCCGCTTTTGCCCCTCCCAGCCTGCGCGACGCCTCTCAAATGTGCAGAAGCTGCGCTGGTTTGGGTTGCAACTGCGCATTTCCTGCGCAGATTCGCCGAACGCGCGGATTGCGCAATGCCCCACAGATGCTCCCCCGTTCCAATCCTCGGCCCCTGAACTTGGTGCAGAAACCCCGCGCATGCCGACATGGGGACAGACACGTTGTTCGCGCATAAACACAAAGCGGCAGCAAGCTGCCGCACTCCAAGCGCCTCGCGCCTACCAACGCCCACTGCATCCGCGGCAGCGCGTTAGAAACCATCGGGATCAGCGGCGAGATCGAATGAGGCCATATGGGGACAGACACGTAGTTGGCTGGGAGCGCCGCAGTCCGCACCTTGGCGCAGGCGCGAACCGCTGGGGTACCACAATCAGGACCAGAAAGCTTTCACTTTTCCGCGTAAACGCGGAACTCTGACAGCGATAGGTTGCTCTGCGCATTAGGCGATGCCACGCCCGCGGCCGCTAGAGTCCCGCCTTTAGGCGGCTTTGAAACGAGCATTCATCGAGCAGAAATACCTCTGAACGTTGTACGTTGAGCGTTGCACGTTGGAGGTTCTCAAATACTTAATCGTCGGAAAACGTGCATGATCCGGGCTTTCAGCCCTCATTCATACCGATCTTGGGCCCGTCACCTGGGCCGATGGCCCAGGCTGGTATGGGACCGGGCCTTCGGCCCTCGAGTTGCTGATCCACGAACACCAACGGCCTGGAACACAGTCAGGGGCGTTCATGGCTGAAACAATCAACTGCGCTGGCATGGACAACGAGGTTGTCTTGGTCGGTCATCGAAGCGCCAACGGCGCGGTCCATACCGGCGTGGGGCGGAGCCCCACGACAAGGGCCATCTCGGCATCACTTTCCGCAATCCAAGGCTGAAAGCCCGGACTATCACAGCAACGTTTTCGTGTATTTCGTGTATTTCGTGGTTGGGACAATGCCCATCGAAGCCCACTCGCCCTGAACTCTCATCGGAATGAATCTATGGGTGTCGTGGTCTGGTAAGGCGGTGAGATTTGCGGGCTGGGGGGAATGGTGTCACGCAACCGAGCGGATTTGGGAGGAACCACCCGATGATTTGATTGGTTTCAACCACGAAAAACGCGAAACACGCGGAAGGGGTTTTGCGGATGACGCGGCATGGGGACAGACACGTTTTCGCGCATAAAAAAGCGGCAGCAAGCTGCCGCACTCCAAACGCTTCGCGCACACCAACGCCCGCTGCATCCGAGGGAGCGCGTGAGAAACCATCGGGTCAGCTGCGCAAGGCAACTGGGCCAAATGGGGACAGACACTTAGTTTGTGCGTAAGAACAAAGCGGCAGCAAGCTGCCGCACTCCAAACGCTTCGCGCCCGCCAATGCCCACTGCATTCGCGGCAGCGCGTGAAAAACCATCGGGATCAGCGCACCTTTCCTTGCAAGGGAGTCGCAGCAGATACTGTGCAACCCGGCGCGGCAGACTGGCCCAGTGGGCGCAGGAGCCGAGGCAGTGCCCGGCGGGCCCTTTGGTTCCGGCTACGCCGGGCTGGGAGATATGCGGGCTGGGACTGCTTGAGGCGGACCCGTCACGCCAGCTTCCAAGGCGCGCGGTATGGCCGCGTCAGGAGCTTGGCGGCTTCGTCGTCCCCTACAATGGTCTCGCTGTTGGCATCCCATTTGATCTTCCGCCCGACGAGCATCGAAATCAGGCCAAGATGACCCGGAATAGCTGAGTGATGCGCTGCTTCGACCGGCGTGATTGTGGGTTTGCGAGATTTGACGCAGTCGAGGAAGTTCCGCATGTGATCGCGCGAATGATAGGCCTTGACCTTGCGGAGGTCTTCGGGCAGACGCGAGATGTCTTTGAGATCTTCCTTCGAACAGTCGAACCCGCCGCGGTCCACCCAAACCCAACCGTCGGTTCCGATCCATTTGGTTCCACTGCGGATGTCGCGGTGGCCGCCAGCGATGATAAGAGTGATATCGTTCGGGTACTTGCAGGTGATTCTGTATCGCGTGCAGGTGTTCCAGATGGCGTCTTTGGGTGGGAATTCGCCCTGACCCTCGACTTCGAGAGGCCCGATTTCGTCCGAACCCAATCCCCAGTGGGCGATGTCGCAGTGATGACCAATCCAATCGAGCAACTGACCGCCGCCGATGTTGTAGTTCCATCGCCAGTTCATGTGAACTCGAGCTTTGATGTAGGGCTCCATTTCGGATGGCCCGATCCACATGTCGTAGTCCAGCTCCGGGGGTGGCTCGGTGACTGCAATATTCCAGCCCGGGCTGCCGCGGGTGACTTTGGCGAGATTATTTGGCTTGTCCGGGAGCTGTGCAAGTTTGTCGAGCAGCTCTTTTGATGTCCCGGCAAAATCATGATGCCCGGCCGGAAGGCCGACCTCGACGCGTGTTACTTTGCCGATCAATCCGTTGAGCACGATCTCGACGGCTTTGTGGAAGTTCTCCTGCGAGCGCTGCCACGAGCCGGTTTGCCAGATGCGCTTGTATTGTTGGACGGCGCGGACGATCGCCTGCTGTTCGGCGATTGTGCGGGCGAGCGGTTTTTCGCCGTAGATGTCCTTGCCATTCTTTGCAGCTTCGACTGCGATGAGCGCGTGCCATGTGTCGGGCACAGCAAGCATGACGGCGTCAATGTCAGTTCGCGCCATCAACTCGCGGTAATCGTGGTAGCTTTTGCAATCTTTGTTGCCGTACTTTCCGTTGACGGCGTTGACGGCTGATTCGAGGTGCCCTTTGTCTATGTCGCAGGCTGCGACGACCTGGCAGTCGCGCTGGTTCATGAACGCGCCTGTGTTGCCGGGTCCCTGCATGCCCCAACCGACAACTCCCATAACAATTCGCTCGGAGGGAGCAGGTCTGCCTTCTCCGCCGAGAGCGCTGATTGGGACTATTGTGGGGGCCGTAATGGCGATGGCTGTTCCGGACAAAAATCTGCGTCTTGATATTCTGCTAGTTCTGTTTGGCATATGCATAACGAAAGTATGATGGCCCAGGGCACAAGAATATTCGAGAAAAAACTGAAGCAAGTTCGGAATTGGCAAAGCCGGCTCGCAATGTATTCTCCTCCCCACACATAATCGAAATTTATGAGCAAAAAGATTTCGCATAGGCGTTACAGAGAAGACCTTTCCGAAATGCCGGACTGGCTGAGGAAAAAAAAGTGCCCGCTCCGTGACAAGTTTTTGTCCGGACCGCGCATTCTGCCTCGAAATATCACTGGCAAGGAAAAGGTAAGCGACATCATCGACAAAACGTACCTTGCGTACAACGCGGCCCGCCTCAGGGAGGGCTGTCACTTGTTCGTAGAAAAAATGCTCGAACCGGACGTGACAATTGGCATGAGCTTCGCCGGCGCTCTCACGCCGGCCGGTCTCGGCTGTTCGTGCATCATTCCCCTCATCAAAGCGGGGTTTGTGGATTGGATAGTAGCCACTGGTGCCAACCTATACCATGATTTGCATTTCGCCCTTAACTACCCGGTTCACGTCGGCAGTTTCAAAATGGACGACACCGCTCTCCGGAACAATGATATCGTCCGAATCTATGATGTCCTCCTCGGGTACAGCGATTGTCTGATGGCCACCGACGAGATTCTCCGAAGCATTCTCGTTCAGCCCGAGTTCCAGCGTGAAATGGGCACCGCGGAACTTCATTATCTTCTTGGCCGTTATTGTGCCGAGTGGGAACGCAAGAACGGACTCAAGGACGTTTCCGTCCTCGCGGCAGCGTATCGCGCGGGTGTCCCCTGCTACACCAGTTCTCCGGGCGATTCAACAATCGGAATGAACGTCGCCGGTGTTGAGCTTCGCGGAAACAAGCTCCGAATTAATCCGTCCATTGACGTTAATGAGACGACCGCCTTCGTTCTGGCGGCAAAACGGTCCGGAGGCAAGAGTGGTGTGGTGCTTTGGGGTGGTGGGAGTCCAAAGAACTTCATGCTCCAAACAGAACCACAGATTCAGGAAGTTCTCCGGATCAAGGAGTATGGTCAGGACTATTTCCTGCAGGTCACAGACGCAAGGCCTGACACCGGCGGGCTTTCGGGTGCCACGCCGAGCGAGGCTGTTAGTTGGGGGAAGGTCGATCCTGCCAGTCTTCCGGATGCAGTGGTCTGTTACACTGACAGCACAATCGCGATGCCTTTGTTTACCCACTACGCTTTGGCTCAGCACAAACCGCGCAAGCTGCGCCGACTTTACGATCAACGACCGGCTCTGCTAAAGGCTCTTAAGAAGGAGTACTTCGCCCACAACAAGGTCAAGATGATCGACGGCAGCGAGCCTGTAATCGATTGAGCCGGGCACTGACAATATTGTGGCGCTGACGATGCTGACGGCATCGAACAGCCGGGGCGTTCATAAGGCCTGACGCATCGGAGTTTCGGCGTTTCCGTGTCGGCGCTTCGCTACAGCGGCCATGTCGGGACTTGCAGTTTGCAGCCTAATGCGTACAATGTTGTCGGTTTTTGACGGCGGGGTAGCCAAGTGGTAAGGCAGGGGTCTGCAAAACCCTTATTCGTCGGTTCGATTCCGACCCTCGCCTCCAACCTTAATGGTTTAAATGCCAGCGGGTTGGAAATGCGGGGATGGCAATCTTCAACGGTTTCTGCAACGATTTGGGCAGTTCGCCCACAATTCTGCGCCTGAGCGGTCAGTGTTCGCCCACTGCTCGCTGACCCGGAAATCTCACCGCTTGACCAGCCCACGACATGAACGAAGCTGGTCGCTTGACCCAGTTGAACATGCAGATTGCCCGCGCCTACTTGAACCGTATCGCCCCCCTACACATTAGGAAGGAAACGATGACCACCCCTCTGCTATAAGGAACGAATAAAGCCAGAACAAGTCATCAGGGGAAACCTCAGCGATGAGCAATTCGAAGCGCTCGCGGATGCCCTGATGGCAGTGAAGATGTCAAACCTGATGATCAAAACGCCGGGCTGTAGGCTCTGCGGTGCCGGAGCGTTATGACTCCAACCTGCGATGAAACTCCCTGGGCGTGACGATCTCCACGCCGAAGGGCTTTCCCAGGGCCAACAGGTCTTTGTCCTTCGTCACGATGAACTCGGCGCGGCTGGCCAGGGCACAAGCGAGAAATGGGTCATCCTTGGCGTCCCGACTGCGTCGCTTGCCCAAGGGGGCGGATTCCACCAGCAGAGCCACGCGCTCGATCCAGTCCAAGAAGGGGGTAGGGTCTTTGTCAGGACACTCCCGGCGTCCGATCCGCGTCGCCAGAGTTCGATATTCGTCCAGGATGGCCTCGGTGACTGCCAAGCGGCACTTCCGCCGCGCCAGTAGCACGAAGCAACGCCGGTTCTTCACTCCGGGGCCAGAACGCCGCCGAGACCACGACGTTCGTGTCCACGACGACAATCACGCTTTGCGCCTCCGCTTTTCGGCCCGGTACTTCGTGATCTCGTCCTGGATGACAGCCTCATCTTCAGCAGTGATGGGTCGGGTGCGTCGTCCCGCATCCAGCGCCTTGAACACCGCCGTCAGTTCGGCTTCGGTCGGCTCCGGCACAGGCGTCACGTAGAAGCCGTCCCCGACCTCGGTGATCCGCAGGGAGGTGCCTGGCCGGATGCGCTTGCGCTCGCACATAGCCTTAGGCAACACTACCTGGCGCTTCGTGGTCACTTTAATCGTCGTCGTCACACTCGTAAGATTATCCTACGCCCTGCTCTGGTCAACCGCAGATCGTCCCGCTTCAGCCGCTGGCTCCGGCAAGTCGCATCAGCCGCTGCTGACAAAGCTGAAACTGTTGTTGGACAATTCCAGCCGGTTGAGCGTGCTGGCGCTTGCCAGCGCAACCCCCCGGTGATCCGGATTGAAACGGTACTGGCCCAGAGGATCGGTTTTGTTGCAGGCTGATGGCAGCAGAGAATTCAGCCGCAGCCGCTGGTGGTCGTTGTGGTCCTCGTAGCCCAGGGCTATGGCATAAACGTGCAGGTTATTCGTTCCAAGACCCAGGCTGCGCGTTTCTATGTCAATTTTCCCCTGCCCTTGGCGGCGGCCATTGGACTGCAGGCTGGCGAGACGGTCGAATGGGAGCTGCTGGACCGTGGAGAGTTGCACTTGGTGCGCCCTTGTGCTGCGCCTCCCAAGGCCAAGAGTTGCTCGTCCAAACAGTGTTGATCCTTCGACACTCTGTGTTTGACAGCGACTGCCAACCAAAGCGCAGAAACCCCAGTAGAATCGAGCCTCCGGCCGCACTTGCCGTCCAAATTATCAGTTTAGGTGTGAAATATCCGGGCTAGGGTTTTCGTTGAAACTCAACGACCGCACCGTGTCCGCCGCTTGCCATCACCCTGTGAATACTAATGTCGGTGACGTTCGTGGACAGCGAAGTATCCGGCAGCCAGACCCGGGCCGCGCGGAGTGGTGCCAGATGCCGCAATAGCGTGGCGTCGTCCACGGCGCCGCGATTGTCCAATGGACCGGCGCCCGAGGCGGACTTCGCGGGGTCGGGCTGCTCGCCAATGTTGGCAAGAAACTCGAATCCCTTTGGCGCAGCTTCTCTGTTGTTCGAGTTTACATTGCATCCGATGAGACCGCCCCGTGCCGGTGGTTGGGCCATGTTGCGCCATACATCGTCGGGGGTGGTTTTCTGCTCTATCCAAAACTGGTTGTTCAAGGCCAGCACGCTGGCGGCGGTACCGTCGCCGCGCAACTCGAACCGGCAGCTCGTCTTTGTCTCCACTGGCATTAGGATGCAGGTGGCCAGAGTGAAAAGGCCGCGAAAACTGTCCACGGCCACCGTGGGCGCTGCAGGGGAAGTGGCGTAGGAAAAGCGCGTGGCGTCGATGCTCAACGTGCCTGCGTCAGCCAGGCGCAGACCGCTCAAGGAATCATTGCTGCGTTCATGATAGACCCCGCGCACGACGAGGCGTCCGCCTCGGCGGACGTCGTATTGGCCTGCTGCCGAGCCAGTGGCGCCGGTGAAGATGCTGATTTGATTCGTGGCTTGTTCCGCGTCTGGTCCTCCCAGCACCTCGACCCAACGCCCGCCGTTGCCACTGCCTTGAAGGCAACGCAGCAGCACGTCGGTGTGGTCCAGGCCAGTCAAGCGCAGAGCGGCGGCGTTGGTGGTGCCGGGGGTTGGTCCGTTGACGTTGAGCTGATCGGCCAACACGCGACCGCCGGGCTGATCGCAGCGTTCCACGACGAGCGCCCGTGCCTGGCCCGCGTGAATGTAGAAATCACGCAGGGTGGCATGGCTAGGTCCGCCAATGCGCAGCACCACACCATCGGCTGGTCCTGTCCAATCGAGGCGGGTGCCAGTTTCGCCGGCGCTGTCGCCCACCAGTTGCAGGTCGCAGCCAGAAGGGACGTGGAGCGTTTTCGAGATCGGATAGCGTCCCATGGGCAAATGAACGACTGGGCGCTGTCCCGCCAATCTGGCGGCATTATCAATGGCTTGTTGGATCGAATCCGCGTCCGCACCCGGTTGGACTTCGAACACTCTCCGTGTGCGGCGCGGTGGCGTAGCGGGCAATGTCGGAAGGCGGTCAGCGATCTCGTTGGGCGCAACGACTTTTTCACCTAATCGCCGGAACCGTCCCCGCTCCTCAACCGCGTTGATCTTCGAGTACAGGTTGCCAACCAATGTCTGGTCGCCCCATGTCATGCGCACAGCGCACGTTGCACCAGAAAGGCGAAACTGATTGTCCACGACCAGATAGGGCCCGGCGTTGTCGAGGATGACTGCCCAATCGCCGGTCGGATCGAGCACTCGGTTCCCTGTTATGCTTACCGGCGAACCCCAAGTGTGGCCCGTGCCGAAGTCGAAGAAACAGCGCGACCCGACGCTGGTGTTGTTTGCGACTGAGAACACCATCAGGTTGACGCTGCTCAAATCCGCCACACGCGAGCGTAGGAAGAGCGATTCCCAGACATGCCAGTTGCCCATAACATTGTGGATGCCCCGCCCACAATCCTCGAATCGGCCATACCACACCCAGATGTCCATCGAGTTCCAGTTCACTGTTTGCACCCCTGTTCCGCATCGGACGAACTGGCAGCGCAGCACCGCATTTTCCGCCTGTCCGGCTGTTTGCGGTCCGCCAAAGACCAACCCATTGGCAGTGTCACGGAAGACGATGTCGCTGGTCTCGTTATACGTCGAGAAGGCCGGTCCGTACACCAAGGCGGTTCCTGCGCGCCCAGCTCCGTCAAAAGTCAAACGCGAGATTTTCGAGTACCAGGCATCCCACTGGAACATGGTGCCACCGGGATTTCCGTCCCAGCGGAGCACGGTACGCAACGGGTCCTCGCCGACGACTGCGACGCCCTGGCAATCGGTATGGGCGCGCCGGGCTGTCCTGAGCGTCTCGGTCAGGCGATACACGCCGGCGGGGATGTACAACACGCAGGAATCTCTGTGTGCGGTTAGTTCATTCAATCCACGCTGGAGCGCGGCTGTGTCGTCGATCTCCCCGTCGCCGCGCGCACCGTAATCGCGCCGTGCATCCCGCCAACTCGGGAATGGCCCTGTGAACTCTTCGTCGCCTGTGGCCGCGGCTGTGAGTTCAAACAAAATGAACAGCAGAAAGACCAGGCCTTTGCCCCACAACATCGATTGCCTTTTGAGATTACGCATGAGCGTTTCCTGCGATTGGCCGATGTTCGAGTTCGGAACGTGCGTCCTCGCCATCGCTGGGGAAAACCGTTGATTCAGGTAATCGGCCGATGTGTACAAAGTCTGATTTGGAGCGACGCACAACCGACGTTCTTCGGAGGACGATCCCATTTCTCATCGGTCTTGATCAAGTCGGTTCATTGAGCCAAGCTGCAACCAGCGCCATGAGAATACAATCGCCAACCACTCTGCAAGCGCCAGCACCAGAGCATGCCCCCCTGATTTGCAGCGGAGCAAACGGACCGAACTGCCCCGCGGCTTGTGCAGTGGTCCGGTAGAATGACAACCATTCCCTGAACGTGAACGCATGAAATCCAAAACCTCTTCACACTCGATGACCCGGCGGCAGTTCATCGCCGCCCATGCCGGACTGAACGCCGCAATGGTTTTCGGATCACTGCCGGCTACCACCGGCGGGCGGCAAGAGAACGCGGCATTGACTTCGACCGTGCCAGAGAAGGCTACCGAAAACTCGACCATTTTGTGCAAGCAGCGCTTCAAGGCCGGCGGCCGAACGACGGGTTTTTCGTCGAGTTCTGGCGCATTTTGGTGGAATGGCCCGAGATCATCGCATGGGACCGGCTGTTCGACGCGGTGAAACATCAGGTGCTCGCCGATGTCAACGCTGCGGTGAAGCGCGTGCGACCCGGCCTGCAGGTCGGGTTCCACATCGAACACGTCAACTCCTTCAACCCGATCTTCCGCGCCACCCGCAGCTACAGTGACCTTGCGACAAAGGCAGACTTCCTCAAGGTGGTCGTTTACAACAACTGCGGTGGCGAACGGTACGCCAACTTCATCCGCAACGTTGGGTCAACTGTGTTTCGCGACGTGCCCGCAGAAGAATTGCTCCGGTTCAATAACCATCTCTTGAACTACGGCAACGAGGCAAAGTTGGACGAACTTCCCGCCTCGGGTTTGTCGCCCGACTACATCTTTCGCGAAACACGGCGCGCGCTGACTGGCGTGCAAGGCATGTGCAAGGTCTATCCCGGAATCGACATCGGCATTCCTACGGGCAAAAACAGCCGCAAAGCCTCCCCAGACGATACCTACGCCGCCGTCGCCGCTGCGCTCAATGCGGGCGCCGATGGGCTCATTCTGTCGCGCAAGTACTCCGAGATGCCGCTGGTGAACCTCGCTGCAGCCGGACGCGCAGTGCGCGATGCGACAAGAACCTAGAAACGCAACTGTCACCTTGACTGTACCCTGCCCGTGGTTCTCAATCGTCAAGTCATTTCGATTTGACGTGTGAACATTATGCGATTCTCACCCATCGTTTTTCATTCTTGGTTCTCGGTGAGCATCACGCTCGCCCTGCTGGCTGCTGAGCCCGCGCCCGATGGCCCGAGCCCGGCCGACCATCTTCCGCCACACATCCGCCAGGTGACATGGTTCGGCGAACGCGCTGACTGGTCGCACGACGGAAAGCGGGTTCTGTTTCTGTCGAAAACATTTGGCGACGCCATGGAGCTTGACCGCACCACGATGCGCATTCGCAACCTCACTGCGCATTACCCGCACCACGGGTACACGCGGGCGCTCTACCTCGCCAACGGCGACCTACTGCTTTCGGGGCCTGAGCAGTTTGATCCCAAGAAACCAGGCGATGCACGGGTCCAGTGTTGGCTCTATGTTCTCGACCGAAGCGGAAAGAATCCCCCGGTGCCGTTGGGCACCAAGTGCTCCGAAGGCCCGGCCGTCTCCCGCAAGCGACTGCACCTCGCATGGACACACGTCGCCGCCCAATACCCGGATGAGATGCCCCCTGGCGGTTCACGCATGCAGGAAGCTGACATTGTGTACAAGGACGGGAAACCTTGTCTGGCCAACCAACGACTCATAATCGACAGTCGCGATTTGCCTTTCAAGTGCACCCTTGAAACGCAGAACTACCGTCCGCCGGATGAACGCGAACTGATCTTCAGCGCCTATGGGTATCAGGGCACGGAAGTCGTCGGGATCGATTTGCTGACCAAGACCATCGTCAACTACTCGAATGCGCCCGGCCAATACGACGAACCAGAGGGCATTTTCCCTGACGGTCGCTACACGCTCGTCGAATGCGACAAGCAGAATCTCAGGGGTGCAGGTCACGTTGATTTGTGGAAGTTGAAGCTCGACGGCAGTGGCGAGTACGAACGCCTCACCCACTTCACCGACTATCCCGGCTACAAAGCGTCGAATCCGGTCGTCAGCGACGATGGCCGCTTCATCGCTTTCCAGATGGCGAAGTCAAGCGAAGCAGCAGGGGTTGGCCATGGCATCTTCGTGCTCGATCTGAGCCGACTGCCAACTGCCCCGCGATGACATTGCTTTGGTCGCGCGCGAAAATCTCAGCGGAGTGAAGGCACGGGCGAATCCGAGGGGGTTAGCGGTGAGATTTCCGGGTTAGAGTCCCGCCTTTCAGCGGAACACAACCAGATCACCGAAAAGTGCTCATGTTTGGTTTAATGGAATCGTTCCGCCTAAAGGCGGAACTCTGATGATCGCGGGGGACAATGCCACTCGCTTGGCAAACCCGCGGCCCAGTTGAACGTTGTAAGTTGAACGTTGTAAGTTGAACGTTTTCATAGGTTTATCAGCTTGGTCGTCTTCTTGAGAACGTTCAACGTACAACGCTCAACGTACAACGTTCAGAGGTATGACAGCTCGATGAATGCTCGTTGCAAAGCCGTGTAAAGGCGGGACTCCAGCTGCCGTGGGCCTGGCTTCGCCCGAGGTGCAGGACAACCCGTTGCCGCCAGAGTTCCGCGTTTACGCGGAACACAGGCAGTTCACTGAACAGTGCTTCATCATCAGGCTCATGAAGCTGTTCCGCCTAAAGGCGGTACTCTAACGGCCGCGCGGGTCAACGCCACTCGGTTGGCAAACCCGTGGCCCAGTTG
>JAAYVR010000057.1 GCA_012517065.1 Verrucomicrobiota bacterium
CGAGAACAATGCGCTTCGATTGTCCAACCGAGTGCTCGACATCCAGTGGCAGGTGCACGGCACACGGCTGCAGCCCGTCCTGATCCGGAACAGGATTACAGACCAAATCCTCCCGGTTCAAGACTGCGACGGGTTTGCTCTCATTTTGGCTGATGGGACAATTGCGAGGTCGGCCGATCTGCAAATCCTCGAAGCACCGCATGCTGTCCGGCTTGCCCCAGCAAGCCGCGCAGCGCGGTTGTCGGAGCGGCTACCCGGCTGGATGATCACAGCGCGGCTTGGCGCACAGGACGGGCGTTATGATGTTGATTGGCAATTGATACTCCGGGACGGCGCCAACGCCGTTCGCCAGCAGTTAACAGTAAGGGCCAAATCCGGTCCCATTCAATTCCACACGGTTCGTTTGATCGATCTGCCGTCGGATGGTGCGCGCGTCGTTGGGACGGTTCCGGGATCGCCGATCGTAAAAGGCGATTTCTTTGCTGCGTGTGAGCATCCAGAGGCGTTCAGCATCGTAACGAATCGCGCACAGAGCGAGCTTCGATTGGACTTCTTGCTCGATCGAGGACAGACGTTCACCATTGCTGCGTCGGTGGGCGTTGCCCCACCGGGCCAGATGCGCCGCGCTTTTGCGTACTTTGTCGAACGCGAACGAGCGCATCCGTACCGGCCTTTTCTCCACTACAATGCCTGGTACGACATCTGTTGGGGCAACCGCAAGATCAATGAATCGGAGTGTTTGGAGGTGGTCGGTCTTTTCGGGCGCGAGTTGATTCAAAAGCGCGGGGTACCGCTGGCATCGTTCGTGTGGGACGACGGATGGGATGATCCGAAGACGCTGTGGCGGCCTTTGCAGGCGAATTTCCCGCGCGGTTTTGCGCCGATTCTTGACCGGGCGCGATCCTATGGCTCCGCGCTGGGTTTCTGGTTGTCACCATTCGGCGGCTACGGTCAGCCGGCTCAAGACCGGCTTGCCATGGGAAAATTACAAGGGTTCGAAACCGGGGCGCACGGTTTTCTGCTCGCTGGAACCAATTACTACGCCCGGTTTCTTGAAACATGCGCAGGTTTCATCCGCGACTCCGGCGCGAACTTTTTCAAGTTCGACGGCTTGGCCCGCGGCGCGCAGGAGACCGAGGCAATGCGTCGGCTGACACAGGCGCTCCGCGAGATGAAGCCGGACCTGTTCATTAGCATCACAACGGGCACGTGGCCGTCGCCGTTCTGGTTGTGGTGGGGGGATTCGACGTGGCGTGGCGGTGATGACATGGGCTTTTACGGCCAAGGCTCAAAACGGGAACAGTGGATCACTTATCGCGACATGGACACCTATCGCCGCGTGGTTCGGCAGGCGCCCCTGTACCCGATCAATTCGCTCATGACCCAGGGATTCCCACTTGCCAAGCACGGCATGGCCGCCGACGTCGGCGTGGATGCAGACGAGGTCCGGAGCGAATTGAGATCATTCTTCGCCAGCGGGACCTGCCTGCAAGAGTTGTACGTGACACCGTCCCGAATGACCGACCAACACTGGAACGACCTCGCCGAATGCGCCACATGGGCGCTGTCGCGAACGGATGTGCTTGTGGATACGCACTGGGTCGGCGGTGACCCCGGCGCAGGTGAAGTGTACGGCTGGGCGTCATGGTCCCCTGAACGAGCGGTGCTTGCGTTGCGCAATCCCATCCCGTTCCCGAACAGTATTACGCTCGACCTCGCGCAAGTGTTCGAGCTCCCGCCAGACGCGCCTGTTCGCTACCGGCTCCACAGTCCGTGGCGTGAGGACCAGACGCGTGTGCCGCTGCGACTTCGGGCTGGCACACCTCACCGGTTCGAGCTTCAGCCGTTCGAGGTTGTCGTGTACGACGCCACACCCGAGTGAGTAAGTGCCATGCTGGAAATCCGCGAGCATCTGGCGGTGTGGTTGGCCCATGAGTTGACCCCCGCCGGACCCATCCCAACCGCTGCCGACCCGGACGGATGTTACCCCTACGAAAGCTACGTCGAGACAAGCACCCGGCCGGTTTTGAAGCAGTTCGTGTGCGTCGAGATCGAGAATGATCTGCTCC
>JAAYVR010000058.1 GCA_012517065.1 Verrucomicrobiota bacterium
AAATACCGGAGTGGTCGCCACCGGTTATCAACGACCAGGCCACCGAGCTGCGACTTCCCGGCGAGGTGGAGCGAACAGAGGAAGCGACTCAGGTATTCGTGTTCAACCGACAAAGGGAGAGCGCGAAGAAGCCCGGCGGGAGTCTTAGTCTGCTCATAGTACCGGTGAAAGCCGGCGAACGGGGCCGCCCGGAGCCGGGGAGTAGGGAAGGGGCAGACACGGTTACGGGACCGTCGTGAGGAAACACGATGGACACACAGTGGTCCGAAATCGTGTACACGTGACAACGGCGGATAACAGAGCGGCACGAAGCCGTGACTGGAAGAACCGTGTGCGGGAAAACCGCTCGCACGGGTCTGTGGGGGAGCCGGTGGGAGACCACCGGCTCTACCCGGATCGGCATCGGGGGGGGGGTACCTCCGCACACTTCGGCAGCCGCAGATCAGAACAAATGACAATTTGCGGGCCACGCAGCAATCCGGCGATAAAACCCAAACAATAAGCCTGTCCCTCTATTCGGGCCCACACCCAGACAACGAGTCTGTCACTCTATTTGGGTCCTTCCTGGATGTGCGTGGGTGCAGGCGGCATGTACTGAATGAATTCATTTGCCGGCGCATTCGGTTGCCGAGGAACGGGGTGGCCGCGGACCGGTCACATTTGAGCGATGCGTGCCGTGCACCCAGAGCGGCGGATTCCGGTTCGGTATTATTGCACCGCATCCCTGGTCAGGCTGAAGCGGAGCCTCGCTAACGTACTAACGTTCGACCCTTGGGCTGGCGCCGGCCATTACCTTTTCGACCTCGCTCTTGCTGGCCATGCTTGTGTCGCCAGGGGTGGTCATTGCAAGGGCGCCATGCGCAGCTCCGTACTCGACCGCCAGTTGCGGGTCCGCGGAGGTCATGAGGCCATATATGAGCCCGCTGGCAAAACTGTCACCGCCGCCGACGCGATCCATGATTTCGAGGTCGATGTACTCGCGGCTCTTGTAAAACTGGCCGTTCATCCAGCAGATGGCGCTCCAGTCATTTCGCGAAGCGCTCTTGGCGACGCGCAGTGTGGTGGCGACGACCTTGAAATTCGGGTATGCCTTGACAGCCTCTTCAATCATGAGCTTGAAAGCGGACACATCAAGATTCTGGAATTTCGTGTCCAGTCCTCGCACTTGAAAACCGAGGCAGGCCGGGAAATCCTCTTCGTTGCCAAGCATCACATCCACGTACTTTGCTATCTCCCGGTTCACCTCCTGGGCGCGTGCATGGCCACCGATGCTTTTCCAGAGACTCGGCCGATAATTGAGGTCGTACGAAACAATCGTGCCGTATTCCTTGGCTTTCCTGACAGCCTCGATCACCAGCCGTGGAGTTGAATCGGATAGAGCGGCGAAAATGCCGCCGGTGTGAAACCATCGCACACCGAGTTCCCCGAATATCCGGTCCCAATCAAAATCGCCTGGCCGAAGCTGGCTGGCCGCCGAGTTTCCCCGGTCGGGCACTCCGAGCGCAGCGCGAATCCCAAAACCGCGTTCGGTGAAATTCAGCCCGTTTCGCACCGTCCGCCCGACACCGTCGTAAGGCACCCACTTGATAAACCGTGTATCCACCCCACCCTGAAGAATAAAGTCCTCGAGTAACCGCCCAATCTCATTGTCGGCAAACGCAGTGCAAACTGCCGTGCGCATGCCGAAACAACGACGCAGTCCACGAGCCACGTTGTATTCGCCGCCGCCCTCCCACACTCTGAACTCGCGAGCACATCTGATGCGCCCTTCCCCGGGATCAAACCGCAACATCACTTCGCCAAGCGCGACAAGATCATACGCGCAGGATTCCCGATTCTTGATTTGAAGAATTGACATAGCACCGGCACTTCGATTTCGGACAATTCATCTACCATGAACCCGCCGGATTCGCACGAGGCAAATGTTAACCGCAGCCTGCAATTGAAGCCCCAGCCGCGCTGCGCGCTCAGGCATTGGCCGTGACAAGGAGGTAATTGCGCTTGCCGCGCCGCAAAAGAAGATGTCTGCCAAATAACAGATCAGAACTGCGAATCATGCGCTGCGGATTTGTTTCTCGAACATTGTTCACGTAAAACCCGCCGGCAGTCATCTCGCGCCGGGCAGCGCCCTTTGATTCGTAAAGGCCCGCCTTGACAGTCAAATCAATCAGCGCCATGCCCTGTCCGTCCAACAGAGCCCGATCTATGCTCGCGCTCGGAACTTCTGCGGCCAGCTCGGTGAAAGTCGCCTCGCCAATATCCCCAATTTCGCCCCCGTACAGGATTTCGCTGGCGCGCTTTGCCTCTTGGGCGGCTGCGTCGCCGTGCACCATTGCTGTCACGGCCATTGCAAGCGCCTGATGTGCAAGGCGCGACTCGGGCTTTTGATGGTGTTGTGCTTCGATTGATTCAATTTCCTCGCGGCTGAGAAAGGTGAAATACTTCAAGTAACGAACCACATCGCGGTCGTCGGTGCGAATCCAGTACTGATAGAACCGGTACACACTGGTCTTGGCGCTGCTAAGCCAGACGGCCCCGGCAACGGTTTTGCCAAACTTTGAACCATCTGCGTTGGTGATCAGAGGTTGAGTAAGGCCATACGCCTGACGGCCAAGCTTGCGGCGGATCAGATCGATTCCGGCCGTGATGTTACCCCACTGATCGCTTCCACCGATTTGCAGTTCACAGTCATGGTTCTTGCACAAATGGTAAAAGTCGAATGCTTGGAGCAACATGTAACTGAATTCGGTGTAGCTGATCCCGCACTCGCGATCTTCCATCCGTGCCTTCACGCTCTCTTTGGCAACCATCATGTTGACCGAAAAGTGCTTGCCTATGTCGCGCAGAAAATCCAGGTAACGCACATTGGCCGTCCAATCCGCGTTGTCCAATAACAGCGCCGGGTTGGCCTTGGCCTCAAAATCCAAGAGCCGCTTGAGTTGTTCTTTGACCGCAGCGATGTTATGCGCGATCGCCTCGAGGCTCAGCAGTTGACGTTCGGCAGTTTTCCCGCTGGGATCGCCAATCGACCCTGTGGCGCCCCCCGCAACAGCAATCGGTTTGTGCCCGTAAATCTGAAACCGTCGCAACACAAGCAACGGGACAAGATTCCCCACGTGCAGACTGTCGGCCGTCGGATCAAAACCGCAGTACAGGGTGATCGGACCCGACGCAAGCCGAGCAGTCAACGCCGCTTCATCCGTGCAATCAGCAACCAAACCACGCCACTTCAAATCTTCGAGCACATTCATCGTGTGCGGTTGTTATCGCGATCAATTCCAAACTGCACAAGGGCAAAATTCAACAGATCATGGCTTGATACTCTGTGGTGCTGTTTTCGGAGAAACAGACCGGACAAGAATAAACCCGCGCAGGTTGGACGCGAATGGAATCAGGACGTTCAGCGAACAAACTGCGTCATAGCCTCAGGCGCTTCTTCCAGCAGCAGGTTGAAGACTCGGTCGCTTCCAAGCAGCCATATAGCAAGCTGCAACCCGGCCAACGGCAATCCTGCGAAAAGGACCACCACGGCCCACCGGACCAAACCCTTTTGTGCAAGCAGTTGACGAAAACCAACATCGTCCAGTCGCCAGCCCCAATCGCCCCTGCCCAATGCTTCCGAGCGATAATGAAAACGCTTGCGCCGATGTGAATGACGATGCCGGTGAACACGAACGCTCCCACTATGCCCTGGTTCAGGCGAGGCATATGTGTGATCGCCCGCATTCATGCCATCATAGTGCACAAGCCAGCCTGAAATGTCAAACAAGTACTTGATAGCTAGGAATCTCACCGGCCAACCGATCAATCAACCACAGGGCGTCATTCGAGCGAGACCTCCAGGCCAAGGAGACCCGCGGTTAACGCCCCTGACGCGCAGACAGTCTCAGGTGTGCTACCTGCAATACATCAGGGTGCGAGATATGCGGGTTCGGCGCGGTCTCGCTAAGCATTGTCAACCCGAGAACAACGTGTTGGCCCGAGATTGAAAATGGCGAGGCGCCTGCGAACCGCGAAACCCAAAAGCCCCAGCGCAACCATCAAAGCGTAATCGGACGTCTCCGGAACCGGCACCAATTCCCATGAACTGCCAGTTTCGAGAACCATCCCGCCGGGGTTGAAACCGTCGAACGTCACATAGATCAAAAACATTTCGTTCGGCTTGCTCTCAAAGAAAATCCGGTCGTCTGTCCCCGGGCGCCCCGGTTGGCCACTCCAGCCATATATGGTCAGACTTCCCCCAGACCAATTCGCGCCTGCAAATCTTAGAATCGATCCATTTCCACTAGGCTTTAGCTTGATCTGAGAGTGACCCGAAATCTCCAGCTCGCCAAACCCGTCACTCCCATCACCCATTTCCAAATGCCCTCCGACCAGATAGATTGCGACTGAGCTATCGTCCCAATCGCCATTTCCCCCCAGAGACAGCGTGCCAGCATTGACAGTGATGCTCGGCACGTTGCGAATTGCGTCCTCGGAGTTCAATGCCAGAGTCCCACCGTTAATGTTTATGGAGCCGCTGAAGGTATTGTTTCCATTCAGCGTGAGGGTGCCGCTCCCGTTCTTTATGATGCCACCGGTGCCGCTGATGCTCCCGTATATCGTTGTGTCATGGTCGCCGGAAACAGTTAACATGTAACCGTTCAGGTTTGCAGCGCCACGAATTGAAAGATCGCCTGCTGCAGCTTTCCATTCCTGCGACCCGGTCAGGTTCAAAGGGGCATTGATGATTTGCTCATTGACCGAGTTGTTGGTCATGCCTAAGACTATGCTCAGAGTGTAAACAGTCCCCGAGATTGTCATGGTTCTGACACCGGCGGCGAAATCGATTGCCGCTGCAGCAGCGTTTGCGTTCACGAATGGATCTTCTCGTGGGTCGGCACTGAAAATCACGTATTCCAGCGCAGTAGGAACGCCCGTTGGGGACCAGTGCGAATTCTTGGCCCAGTCCACTCCGTTGCCCTTCCAAGTGTAAACCGCACTCTTGCCCGGCGATGCGAGTAAAACTAACATCGCACCTGCCAGACAGCCTCCTAACAATCGGCCCTTATGCACTATTCTCATATATGCTGCCTCTGCCGCTGCCACCATCCGCCTAATTCCCAGCGGCCTTCGAGGTACGCGGGCGAGCTCATGTATCATAAGAACAACGATTGTCAAATAAAATGACGCCTAATATTTTGACGTGTTCGACCAACGATACCCTCAAACCCGTCTAAACCTTTCCCGGCTGAATAGCTTTTGCGCTGTCTTGTTTTCTGTACTCCACACCGCGCTACATCTCCATCGTGCGTCAAGCAACGCATCCTGATCCCGCAGATTCACCAGAATGGAATGTCCGGGAGTGTTTCATCGCTCGGCTGGCAAAGTGTCCCCGTTCGGCCGCAGCCGGCAGGCATCAAGCCGCAGGCTGTCGAATGGTAGAGGTTTCACAGGCCCAGCAGTGCGCTGGCAGCCAGATGCCGATATGGGGACAGGCACATTGTTTGTGCATAACAACAAAGCGGCAGCAAGCTGCCGCACTCCAAGCGCTTCGCGCCTACCACGGCCCACTGCGTCCGCGGCAGCGGGTGAGAAACCATTGGGATCAGCGCGCTCATCCTTGCGACGGAGTCGCAGGGGATATTTCGCAGCCCGGCGTGGCTTACAGCCTTTGTGAGAGGGCGCAGGAGCCGGGGCAGTGCCCTTCATGCAACTTTGGTTCCAGCTACACCGGGCTGGGCAATATACGGGCTAAACTCCTTGTTGTGGTGCTTTGGCAGTTTTGAGTTCCAGCGGTTCCGATCATGAGAGCGGCTTCATGGCGGGTGCAGACGTGAACATGGACTTATAGTTTATCTTAATGATGATAATTCGATAGACTTAATTGCCCCGACGTGCTCTAATCGGCCCCGGTCCATGCAACATGTCACGGTTCAATGCCAACGCAGTTGCTCGATAATGCGCCGCTTCTGGTGTCATGATCCGGAGCAACCCGCGGTGCTTTCCGTTCGCGTGAACCGCGCTTTTTGACCTGCAAGTTGCAAAAACAATCAAAGAGAAGTTAAACCATGGGAGTCATTCAAGATACACTCGAGATAGTTCGAAAACGTAATCCGGGCGAACCGGAGTTTTTTCAGGCAGTTACCGAAGTGCTCGAATCGATCGAGCCCGTGATTGAGCGGCACAAGAAATATCGCGATGCAAGAATCCTGGAGCGCATTGTCGAGCCAGAACGCGTCGTAATCTTCCGCGTGCCATGGCAGGACGACAAGGGACAGTTTCAGATCAATCGCGGTTTTCGGATTCAAATGAACAGTGCGATCGGGCCTTACAAGGGCGGGCTGCGTTTTCACCCGACCGTATGTTTGAGCATTCTGAAATTCCTCGCCTTCGAGCAGGTTTTCAAGAACTCGCTCACAACGCTGCCCATGGGCGGCGCAAAAGGCGGCTCCGACTTTGACCCGAAAGGCAAGAGTGACAACGAAGTCATGCGGTTTTGCCAATCGTTCATGACCGAGTTGTTCCGGCATGTGGGGCCTGACACAGACGTGCCCGCCGGGGACATTGGTGTGGGCGGACGTGAAATCGGTTACCTGTTCGGCCAGTACAAGCGGCTCGCGAACGAATTCACCGGTGTTCTCACAGGCAAAGGATTGAACTGGGGCGGTTCTCTCATCAGGCCCGAAGCCACAGGTTACGGCTGTGTTTACTTTGCAATCGAGATGTCGAAGACAAGAGGCGAGACCCTCGAAGGCAAGGTTTGCACCGTCTCTGGATCGGGCAATGCCGCCCAGTACACGGTTGAAAAACTTATCCAGGTCGGCGCCAAAGTCGTCACCATGTCCGACTCTGACGGGTTCGTCTATGACAAGGATGGCATTAACGAGGAAAAGCTCGCTTGGATCATGGACCTCAAGAATGTCCGTCGCGGTCGAATCAGGGAGTACGCGGAAAAATTCGGGGTCAAGTATTTCCCCGGGAAACGGCCATGGGGAATCGAATGCGATTGTGCGTTCCCTTGCGCGACACAAAACGAAATCAGCGGTGAAGATGCCAAAACACTGCTCGATAACGGGTGCACATTGGTTGCGGAAGCAGCCAACATGCCTTCCGAACCGGAAGCAATCCAGCAGTTCCTGGCAAAACGAATCCTGTTCGGCCCTGCCAAGGCCGCAAACGCCGGGGGTGTTGCAACGTCGGGTCTGGAAATGGCCCAAAACTCGATGCGCCTTCCATGGACACGCGAAGAGGTGGACGCCCGCCTTCGTCACATAATGACCACCATTCACAAGAACGCCTTCGATACTGCCGCCGAGTACGGCAAACCTGGCAATCTTGTCGTGGGCGCGAATATCGCGGGTTTTGTCAAGGTCGCCGACGCCATGCTTGATCAGGGGCTGGTCTGATCGGTCGGATCACCGCATTACTCTGACGGGCGCGAATCGACGGGGCCGGGCTTGTTCATCAGCCCGGCCCTGATTATTTTGCTGGGCAGTGACGCCAACAATTGGCAGTTTGACGTTCAGCTTGGTCCCAAAACTGTTCCATGAACATTCAAATAGCTGTGTTGTGCGACGCTGCTACAGATTACGGCGGCAAACTCAATCTGTTGGGGACTTTCGACACGATCATCGTTGGCGGACTGCCGGCGGTGCACCCGCACTGTGCAGTCGCGCTGCGAGTGGTATTTGAGCGTTCCGACGAGGGAAAGCACATGCTGCGGTTGTGCTTTGTGGATGAAGATGGCAAGCCAATAATGATGCCCGTCGAGATACCTTTCGAGGTCGTAATCCCAGCGGACGCTTTCCAGCTTTCCCGCAACTTCATCGTCAACATTCAGCATCTGCAGTTCGCACGTGAGGGGCATTATGCAATCAACATTACTCTTGGTGATCAGCTTCTCGCCACGATTCCGCTCCAGGTGAAACGGGCAACGCGCGCATAGGTCATGGGGACAAGATGGAAGCGCATATTCAGAGGCGGTTTGATCGCATCGATTGGTTTCATACTCTCGCCGCTGTCGTGGTGGAACGATCTGTTTGTCAACGTCCCACTGGCACTCGGGTTTGCATGGCTGGTGAGTGCCATCTGGCCAAAAGCGTTCACAGCAGCTTTTGTCGCGGGCTATTGGATAACCAACGTGGTGGGGCTCATACTCCTCAGGCGCGGCGCAACTGAATTGGCCTCAGGATCAAAACCCACCTTTTCGCGCAAGGAAATCGTCAAGGATATCGCCGTGGCACTCGCATATACGGCGATTATTCTGCTTCTGGCAAAACTGAAGGTGCTCAAACCACTCTAGCCCGGGAATCTCCCCGGAATGAAGTTTTGGGTGCCTTGGTCTGGTCGGACGGTGAGATTTCCGGGACCCGCGTATTCCTTGATTTCTTGAAGACACCCGTTTCGCAGACTGCTCAGGGTATGAAATATGCGGGTTAGCCTCTGAACCTCACGGGCGTCCCGAAAGCCGCCGGATCATGCCACCACAATATCGAGCCTGGCACTTTGTCTTATCAGGAGCTTGTGTCCGGGCCGGCTGAGGTCTATGGTGTCCGCGATGGTCTTAAGACGAGGCAGTTGCCCGTTGGCGGGAACCTTCGCATGACATCCTTTTTTCAGCGCTGGATAGTGACAACACTGGCGGTCTTGGTGGCTGCTAATATTGTTCCGGGCATTGGCTACGACACTTTTGCAGGTGTGGCGGTTGCATCTCTGTTGCTCGGGTTGCTGAACGCGTTTGTCCGGCCAATAATGCTTCTTATTTCTCTGCCGCTTGTTGTTTACACTTTCGGCCTGTTTGTTCTGCTGATCAATGCATTGCTGCTATACGCAGTTGGGAGACTGGTTCGCACTTTTCATGTGGAGACCTTTGGCGCGGCGTTCTGGGGCGGGCTGGTAATTAGCCTTGTTTCATTTGGAGTAAACCTTCTCACTGGCAGGACCCGTGGCAGGATCATATGGCAGAGGCGAGGACGACCCAGCCGCCGTGTCGGCAGAGATGGGGGGAACGGTCCTGTGATCGACGTTTGATACATACTGGTAGGCAAGACGCCAAACCTGTTTGCCCGCAGCCAAAAACTCGCGCTCGAACTCAGTTTTCATAATGGCGAGGTCATCGGGCGTTTCGCATTCCCTGAATTCAGAGTTGGCAGCAAACACGGACCGCATTTGTTCGAGATAGTCCGTGTCATCGGTGCGCAAGTAAATGCGCCCGCCCGGGACCAAAACGCGCCGTGCAAGAGAAGGGAACCGTTCATTGACAAGGCGCCGGTGCCGATGGCGGCGCTTTGGCCATGGATCGGGAAAATACACGTGCAGACACTCGACCTTTCCCAGCGGGAGCAAATACTCGAGACAATACGCGGCCTCGATTCGCACCCCTCGCAGATTTGTCAGCCCAAGACGGCGCCCTTTGCGGTCCAGCTTGCGGAGTCGGCCCAGCAATCTCTCGACGCCGACAAAGTTCCGATCCGGATTCAACCTGGCGCGCTCGACTATGAACCCGGAATCACCGCTGCCGAGCTCGACTTCCACCGGTTGGTCATTGGGGAACCAAGACCGGAAATCAAATCTTTCGACGAGCGACTTCAACTCGAAGATCAAGCTTTCCGCGTTGGATCGGGTGGGATGAACCAGGTCGTTCACTGTTGTGCAAATAATGCAATGGAAGCGCTGTACCCATGCAAACAGGCACGGCCGCTGACCGGGCCGATTTCTCCGTTGCAGAAGAACCCCGTGAGCGCGACAGGACCAAGGTGTTGCTGAACAAGACTGGCGTCGTGGTTGTTGACCCCGAAAAACTCGCTGCCACGCCCGGCACAACTGAAAAGGCACGCACCATAAACTTTGGTGTCACCCAAACGATGCCGTGCACGTTGCAACAGAGCGTTCATGTCCGCGCTTGCTGCTACCGGATCGCGGCACTGGAACTGCAAAGACTGTCCCGGCCGAACTCTTGCGCCCACAGCAAGCACTCCCGATTGCGGGTCGCCCCCCAGCAGGTTGCGGATAAGGAAATCGCCTCGGCAGTATTCGTCCTTGTATTCATCGGCGACAAACCCGACGAGCAGGTTGCCCTCAGCCAGCTTTTTTTGTTCGCGTGGCAGCGCATTGAAAGTCTCGACGAGCACCTGATACGCCGGGCGATTGCCAATCTGAAGAATGTAATTGCCATCGGCCTTGGTGATTGTCCATGGTTGGCCGATGGGCGTGCAGGCTTGTGATATGAGAGCCTCGACCCGCACTCCGCCGCCGACCGAGACCGCAACGCCTCCTTCATCGTAAACTGTCCCGTTCAGATACACTTGCGTGCCCGTTTGCTGGTCTCCACCGCTCGCGAGCCCGCCAACCGTTGGCACCGGAAAGAACGCCCTGTTCCATTGTGCGAGCCATGTCTCGGAATCCACAGTGAACGGGTCCGCGAACACCAGCCAGCCGTTCGTTTCATCGGGGTCGATCCCTGTTTGGCCCTGCCAGTAATCCTCGCTTTCGCATTCTTCAACCTGGGCCTGAACAAACCGGCACACTTTCAATTCCGCCCCGGGCAGATCATGGAGCCCCACAACCACACCGGGTTTGTCTTCGATTTCTTCCGAGCCGGAAATGAGTCTTGTGCCCGAGCATCCGACCAGAAGCCGTATGTGACCATGAACGCGAAGGATTTCCAGAACTGCGGCTGCATGCTTGCGATAGGCCGTGCTCATGAACACCAAACCAAGGTCCACTGCGGGTCGATTAAGATGCTCTCGCAATCCTTCCACCCAGTATTGGAATCCGTTCTCGTCGAACGCTCCGTCCCAATGCCCTGCCACGGCGTGGTCATAGACCTCTGTGCGCATGGAGCAAACCTAACCAATATGGCGGTGATTGCAAATCGAACCGGACAGAACGCCGGTCTGCCATTGGTAACGGTGCCGTTAGCCCGCATACTTCCCAGCCCGGCGTAGCCGGAACCAAAATCGCCTGAAGGGCACTGCCCCGGCTCCTGCACCCTCTGACAAAGGCTGTAAGCCGCGCCGGGCTGCGAAACATCCCCTGCGACTCCGTCGCAAGGAAGACCGCGCTGATCCTAATGGTTTTTCACGCGCTGCCGCGGATGCAGTGGGCGTTGGAGGCGCGAAGCGTTTGGAGTGCGGCAGCTTGCTGCCGCTTTGTCTTTATGCCCAAACAACGTGCCTGTCCCCATATGGCCTCATTCGATCTCGCCGCTGATCCAGATGGCACCTCACCGCGCTGCCACGGATGCAGTGGGCGTTGGCAGGCGCGAAGCGTTTGGAGTGCGGCAGCTTGCTGCCGCTTTGGTTTCATGCCCAAACAACGTGTCTGTCCCCATATCGGCATCCGAGGGGTTCCTCCACAGACTTCGGCAGCCGCGGATCTGGACAAGGGGCAATTTGCGGGCCACGCTGCAATCCGGGGCCAAAACCCAAACAACGTGCCTGTCACTCTATTCGGGGCCACACCCAGACAGCGAGTCTGTCACCTTATAGTCACCTTTTGGTGTCCACACCCAAAAAGCGAGCCTGTCACTTTATACGACTCACCTCCAAAGGCCGTGCCGTTGTGGCCGCATTACTGGCGGCCAGAGAAGCGGATGCGGAGGAATTGACCAAACTCGCAGCCTGGAGATCTTCCAGAATATGAAGGACTTACCAAGATAATGACACACCCAAAACAGTCTGCAAAGCAGATGTCTTCAGAGAATTCAGTAATGTGCGGGCTCGACATCCCTGATTTGGTTGCGGCTGGGCCGCGCTGTGTTGCTCGAGATGTTGGTTGACCGGATCGGCGCCGTTGGCGAGACTGGCAGTTGTCTAGATGATCCGTTGACCAGCCATCGGCAAAGCGGAGGAATCCAATAATTGCCAACCATGCGCTGCACCGAAGGACCAACGGATTCGAGCCTCAGCTTATTGTTTTATGCCATCAAAAAAGCAAAATCCACGGCCGACAGCGGCTGACGTTGCCCGGCGAACGGTCATACTCAAGCAGGTCATAGCATGGTCGATGGTCGCCCCGACACGCGACGTGCTCCGAGAGATCATCGCCCAATGGGGCGGGTCTGAGAACGACGACTTTGAGCAGCGTTGCGAGACTATGCGCGACCAATTCTGGCAGGGCCTCCGCGAAACCGGGTTGTGGGAATACATGTCCACTTCCGAGAAAAAATTCTCGGAATCCACAATCATCACTATGACCGAGCAACAGCACATTGATGCGTCTTGGCGACTCGAATCAGTCCACGTCATGTTATGGGCGCTTGGCATGATACCGCAACTGCTGGATTTCGACACGGAGGCCAGCCCCGAGCTCCTCGAGCTAATACCATCTGACGATCCAACCACATTCATTGAGTCAGCCCAACTCCGGCCGCCTGAAGATATCGATCGGGCACGTGAGATCGCCGAGTTCTGGCACTGGCGCAGTCGCACGCGAGAGTTGATGGAGCGGGGTGCGACCTTTCCCGACGACCCCCAGTTAAGGGCAGCAGGACTTTGCAGCTTTGACGACGTCGTCCGGCTGGCGGCTGTCAATGGCGCACAAGCGGGCCTTATTTCTTCTTGCATCGAAGATGACTTCCCGGCCAAGGGCAAAGCATACCGGAATCTAACGGATGCCGAATGGAACGAGGTCGCTTCGATAGCAGCCGAGCGCCATTTCGCGCTGAATTGGTTGTGCGGATATGCGCCCGGCAACAATTGGGACGACACTCCGACCGACACCTAACCCGGAAATCTAACCGAGATGAAGCTCGGGGTGTCTTGGGCAGGCGAGCCGCTGAGATTTCCGAAGTAGCGCGCCTGGTTCAGACAGAGACCGTTCACATTTCCTGCACGGAGCGAACGGAACAGAATTCCGTGAACAAGGCCACAGCTTTTGCAACGCCCTGTTGCGCCTCGTTGCTTAGCTCGACACCAAACTCGCACTGTGAGATGTGAATCCGCAACATGAAAGCGTCGGGACGATGCCCGAAGGCAGCTTCACACAACTGCACGAGTGCGCCGGGAGAGAGTACGTGATGGAATGAGGCCGATTCCGGCCGATGTGGGAGGGGACACAATTCCACGGCGCCGGGGCGACCCGAAACAGCAGCGTCGGCAAACACGACCGTTTTCACCCCTGCAAGCAACTCCGCCAGTTCAGGTGTCAGTTGCGAACAGAGATGGACCTGCACTCCGGGAAGGCGCAAAGCCTCAATTGATCGTCCCACATGGAGTCCAACGGCGTCGTCGCCCCGCAATTCATTTCCATAACCGATGAGTAGAACCTGCTCTTGTGCGGGAGGGCTTTGTGTCATGGTCAAAGCCGGTTTGCCACGTCCAAGACCTGCCCCTTTGCATCCAACAAAGCAACGCGCAGCGCGATTCGGCCGTCGGCGTGGGTCGAGCAACTCAGGCAAGGATCAAAGGCGCGGATGCCGGCTTCGATTCGGTTCAACATTGGCTCGGAAATTGTGGAGCCGGTCAGGTAATGTCGCGCGATTTGTGCCACTGTGCGGTTCATGGCAAGGTTGTTTTGGCCCGTGGCGATGATCAGGTTGACTCTTCTAATGACGCCTTTTTCGTCCACGTTATAGTGATGGAACAATGTGCCGCGTGGGGCTTCGCTCACACCGACGCCCTCGAGCGAATTGACACCCGCATCAGCCCGCAACCGGGTCCCCAGAAGATCAGGATCGTCCAGCATTTCTTCAAGGCGCTCGACGCACGCAAGGATTTCGATCAAACGCGCGTAATGGTACATGAACGAAGCATTGACTGCGCCGCGGCCAAGGGTCTTGAACCGGGACAGCTCCTCATCCGCCTGAGGGGTGCCCATTTGCCGGGCAATGTTCAGCCGCGCCAGGGGGCCGACCCGGTACATGCCGCCGGGATAACCGAGTGGTTTGTAATACGGAGATTTCAGGTAGGATGAAGTTTCGACGGCTTCGCCGATGATGCTGCCGTACTGCGTTGGATCAGCGTGGTCACAAATAACGTTCCCGACGCTGTCCATCACGCACAGGTGACCGTCGTAATGCTCCCATGTTCCGTTTGGGGCGACCAAACCGACAAACAGGCTTGGGAAATTGCCGAACACCTGTAGTTCCTGCTTGTGTGTGCTGAGGACCTTCTTGAAACGATCGAGCGCCATCAGCGCCGATTCCTTTGCTTCTGGCAAACGAGCCTTGAGCGCCTCGCGTCCGGCCGGGGTAAGCGCAGTCCTTACCCCGCCCGGCACTGCCCATGCCGGGTGAATCTTTCGGCCGCCCAGCGTTTCGATGACCTCTTGGCCAAACTGGCGAAGCCTTATTCCCCGCCGCGCCAACTCGGGTTCTGCAGCCGCAAGCCCGAACAGATTTCGCCGTTCGGGAGGCTGTTCCCATCCCAGCAGAAAATCGGGGGCGCTCAGGTGAAAGAAACTCAATGCGTGGGATTGTATTATCTGCCCGAGGTTCATCATGCGGCGCAGCTTCTCGGCTGCAGGCGGAATATCCACAGAAAGTATGCGGTCGCACGCTTTGGCTGAAGCGAGCAGGTGGCTCACCGGGCAGATACCGCAAATGCGTGCCGTGATGCCGGGCATTTCAGAGAAGGGGCGTCCTTCGCAAAAGCGTTCAAAACCCCGGAATTCAACAACATGAAATCGTACATTATCGACGTTGCCAGCCTCATCGAGTTGGATTGTGATTTTGGCGTGGCCTTCGATGCGTGTTACAGGATCGATTGTTATCTGTCTGGGCATGTGAGTATGATCGCCGGGCAAGGGTTATTAATCGGCAATTTAATCAGCCGAACCGGACTGTTGCGCATTGACTTGACTGAACACGTCCGGCCAACAGGTTTTCCAAGAACTGCCTGATCTGCGGCGCCGATGGCGGACAGCCGGGGAGAAAATGTTCGACCGGCACCACCTGGTGCACAGGCAAGACACGGTCCAAGAGCCGCGGAACCACACCCGGTTCGGCGGGCAGGGCGGGCCTAAGGTTGCCCGGGTCAAGATACGATCGCCGGAGAACGTGATTTGCACTCCCAAGCGGGTTGCGCAATGCCGACACGTTGCCTGTGATCGCACAATCGCCAAACGCAACCAAAGTTCGCGTGCGCGTTCGGACCCGGCACAGCAACTCGAGATTGTCGGTGTTGGCAATCGCACCTTCTACAAGACAAACGTCCACATTCTCCGGGTATTGCTTGTGATCAACAAGAGGCGAATAGACGACATCTGCGAAACGCGCCAGTTCCACAAGCCATTCGTCCATGTCAAGGAATGACATGTGGCAACCGGAACATCCCGCGAACCAAACTGTGGCAAGTCTCAAACGATCCATTGACTTTTCTCCCGTGCGGTCACGATGTACTCGAGGCGGGTCCGATCACGTTGCATCTCAGCAACGGTGGCACCGCGGTTGAAAAGGGCGCCGGTCGGACACGCAGCAACGCATTTCCCACAGGCAGTGCATGTTTCAGATTGACCCCATGGCTGGTTCAGGTCCGATATGATCCTTGACTGAATGCCGCGGCCGGCGACGTTCTTGGTGCCGGCGCCTTCGACGTGCCAACACGCCCGTACACATCTGGTGCACAATATGCAACGGTTGTGGTCCATCCCAAACAACCGATGAGACAGATCAACCTCCAGCCTCGGGCTCAGATACTCGAAGCGCACATGATCGATGCCATGCTCGGCTGCAAGGGTTTGCAGTTCGCAATGGCCGTTCGACACGCAGACTGAGCACACGTGGTTGCGCTCGGCCAGCAACAGCTCCAAAATCATCCTCCGATAACGCCGCAGCCGGTCGCTCGAGGTTTGCACCTCCATGCCTTCCTGCACCTTGGTAACACACGCCGGCAAAAGCTTCGGGCTGCCTGTGATCTCGACAAGACAGAGCCTGCACGCTCCGATGTCCTGGATGCCATTCAAATGACACAGCGTCGGAATGTAAATCCCCGCGTCGCGGGCCGCATCCAGCACTGTCTGCCCTTCTTCAGCGCTGACCAATTGGCCGTCGATTGTGAGTGTTTTCGCTGCCATGGCTCAACGTCCCTCAACTGGTTTGTCGTCTGCCGGCTCGCCCTTTTTCTCGGCTGTTGAAGCGCACTCCGGCGACGGGCTCTTGGGCTGCAATAACTCGATGTACTCGGACCTGAAAAACCGCAAGGTGCTCAGGACCGGATTCGGCGCGGTTTGACCCAAACCGCACAAGCTCGTGCTCCGCACCAGTTCGCACAGATCTTCAAGCGTTTTCAGATCGCTCTCCGTCGCCTGCCTGTTCAGAATCTTGGTCAACAAACGGTGCATTTGCACCGTGCCCGCGCGGCATGGGATGCACTTCCCGCATGATTCGTCCACGCAGAAATCCATGAAAAACCGCGCCACATCGACCATGTTCGTGGTCTCATCCATCACGATCATCCCGCCCGATCCCATGATCGAGCCGAGCTTTGTGAGCGATTCGTAATCGACCGGCGTGTCAAGTTCGCTGGCGGGTATGCAGCCGCCCGATGGCCCGCCGGTTTGGACGGCCTTGATCTTGGCGCCTTCCGGTGCGCCGCCGCCAATCTCCTCCACTATCTCGCGGAGCTTGATGCCCATCGGCACTTCAATCAGGCCGGTCCGAGTGATTTTCCCTGCTAGTGCGAAGACTTTTGTCCCCTTGCTTTTCTCCGTACCGATGCTGGCGTACCATTCCGGTCCTTGAAGAATGATTGGCGCCACATTGGCAAAAGTCTCCACGTTGTTTATCAGAGTCGGTTCGCCAAACAGGCCGCTCTCGGCAGGAAACGGGGGACGCGGCCGCGGATTTCCGCGCAACCCTTCGATGGACGCCATCAACGCTGTCTCCTCGCCACATACAAACGCGCCGGCGCCAATCCTGATGTCGATGTTGAAGCTGAAGGGCGACTCGAGCACATTGCTGCCTAGCAATCCGAACTGCCTTGCCTGTTTTAGGGCCGTTTGCAGCCGTTTGATCGCCAGCGGGTATTCGGCACGCACGTAAATGAAACCTTGTTGCGCGCCAACTGCGTAGCCGGCAATGATCATTCCCTCGATCACCCGGTGCGGGTCGCTCTCGAGCACGCTCCGGTCCATGAAAGCCCCCGGATCACCCTCGTCTCCATTGCACACCACGTACTTCCGCGCGCTCTTTGTCTTGGCGACCGTTGACCATTTCAAGCCGGTGGGGTAACCAGCGCCGCCGCGTCCGCGCAAACCGCTCTTCGTAATCGCCGAAATCACGTCGGCCGGACTCATGTCCCGCAGAACATTTCGCAGCGCAACGTAACCATCCGCCGCGATGTACGACTCGATCCGTTCCGGATCAATCAGGCCGCTGTTGGCAAGCACGATGTTAAACTGCTTTTCGAAAAATGGCTCGCGCATGTCACCGGTGCGCACCGACGTCGGTCCGCCCTGCAACGCTTTCACGACCGACACGGCGTCTTCGGGTCTGACCTTCTTGTACAGTTTACCGTCCGGATCGGCCGCCACAAGTGGCCCCTCGCAACACAAACGCAAACACCCGACCGGCCGCACCTCGATTTGAGACTCGAGCCCGGCGTCTTTGACCGCCCTGTCAAGAGCCGCCAAGACAGCTTCGGCGTTCGACGAAACGCAGCCCGCTGCCATGCAGACGCGCAGTGTGAACGGTTTCCGGCCCGCCAGCTCCTGCTCTTTAATGCGTATGAGATCCGCCAGTAACATGTTCCCTCCATTGCCGAGTCACGGCCAACGCATCATCGGACGATTGCCGCGCAGCCACCTTGCCGTCGTAAACGACCGCCGGGGCAAGCCCGCAGGCGCCAATGCAGCGTGCCGTCACAAGTGAAACCCTGCCGTCAGACGTGGTTTCACCGGCCTTTATTCCCAGATCGTGTTCCAACGCAGCAAGCACCTTGTCTGCGCCCTTCACATAGCACGCTGTCCCCATGCAGACCACGCACGTGTGTTCGCCCTGAGGCTTAAGCGTAAAAAGGTGATAGAAAGTTGCCACGCTGTAAACGCGACTCGGTGGCAACTTGAGCCGCTGCGCCACAAAAGTCAGAACTTCATCATCCAAATACCCGAACAGGTCCTGGGCCTTGTGCAATACCTCGATGAGCGAATCTTGCCGGTACTGGTATCGCTTCATCTGAGTTTCCAGAATCTTAAAGCGCTTGTCCTCACTTGCGCTTTCGCGAACCTTGGAGCCCGAGGTTTCCTGCCGGACACCAGTTTTGCTTTCCATAATCAATAAATGACGTCGCAAGTTCGTCCCAACCCTTCCTCGAGGGACTTTCCAACGCACGTCGCAGTCAGGATGTTACCACTCCACGTTGCCAACTCCACCCAATTTGTCATTGTCTGGGCATTTTTTGCGTAGAAACAAAGTGGTTGCAAAACGGCCACATTCCAGCCAAGCGGGCGCGCGCCAAGAGCGGCGATCACCCGGTGGGCATTATCCCACAGCATGCATGGTCAGTTTGACGCAGAGCCTCGCCAAGTTTGTTCTCCGCAAATTCAGCAGAACGGGGATTTTCAACAGTCCGGCAACGTTGCTGCTACTCCGCAAGCGGGCTGCTCGAATGCTCCTGCAGCCATGCCACATCAGGATTGTCTGGTGAAAGAACGCCGAGGGGGATCGGTTGACTGGGTCGCAGTTCGGGGGTTGTGCGTTTGTCCAGCCAACGTTTGATCTGTACGTGTCCGTCCGCAAATGAGAGCCCTGCGGCTCGATTGTGATAGCTGGCAGGATAATCAACAATCCGCGCCACTTTGCCCCGCGCCTTGAGATCGGTCTGGAAAAGACCGTCGTTTATGCTGTCTTCACGCTCGTCCATGAACACCCACGCGCGTTGGGGCGGCGGTTCGGTGATTTCAGTTATCCTGCGAAACACCTTGTAACGATCTTGCCCGATGGGGATTGAGCCGATGTAGTTCATCCAGCAGTTCATGGAAACACTGCGGACGCGCGGATGCAACGACCCGCCAATGGAAACAAGACTGCGGTCTGCAGGGCATCGGTAGCATGCTGCCGGCACATCATAAAACGCCAACTGGGAAAATCGACGGTCTGTCAGGTAAAGTGTGTTCGTGTTGTCGGGGCTGCTGCTGAAATCGAGCCAGCCTGAGACCCAGACTCCTGATCCCGGTGTGGAGCCCATCAGCACCCCGGGCAAATAGTCTTGGTGATCATCAGCGTACATCGCCCATGCCATCTGAAGCTGCTTCAGGTTCTTCATGCAATAAAGTCCCTGCGCTCTGGCTTTCGAGGTTGACAGGGCGGGCAACAGCAGCGCCAGCAGAATTGCGATGATCACCGCCACCACCAGCAGTTCCAACAAGGCAAACCCCTTCGGTTCCCCTTTCAATTCGGGGCGTCTGAACGGTGGCGGCGCTGCCACATTCATTGTTCTACCAAATCCGCATTAACCATAGGCGCCGGTCAGCCTCCTTGCAACAACAAAATTCCATCCATCAAGGTTCCCGCTTGGAAATAGAGGGACAGACACGTTGTTTGGGTTTTGTCCCCTGATTGCGGCGTGGCCAGCGAATTGTCCCTTGTTCCAACCGGCGGCTGCCGAAGTCTGTGTGGTAACCCCTCGGATGCAGATATGGGGACAGGCACGTTGTTTGTGGTGTACGCGGAGGGTCTGTCCCGGCTCATGCGAGGTTTCATGAACGGCAGGGCGCGTCGCCGGTGAGATTTCCGGCCTGGATGTGCCGCATTTTCATTGCTGCCGAGAATTCATCTTTGACATTAGACGAATCTATTGGCACGTTGAAGTTCAGTGCATCTGCACTTGTGACCCGTTGGGGGCAGGTGCCACTGGAATTCAGCACTCGTGGAGCAAGTCAAGACATGGCAAATCTCATAGGTAGAATGCTGGTAGCACAGTCGGGCGGTCCGACGGCAGTGATTAATGGAAGCTTGGCCGGTGTTATACAGGAAGCCGGGCGGTACCCGGACCTGTTCCCCCAGGAATCCGATGCTGACGACGAGCCAGTGCCTGTTCTGTACGGGGCTTTGAATGGAATCCTCGGGGTCTTGAACGAAGATTTCATCGATCTCGAGGTGGAAAAGCGTGCGACGATCGAAGCTCTCAAGTTCACCCCGGGGGCGGCCCTTGGCACTTGCCGGTACAAAATCGATTTCCAGAACAAGCCCGAGCGCGCCGCCCGTGATGTGGACCGGCTGTTCAAGGTGTTCGAGGCGCATAACATCAGGTATTTCTTTTATATCGGCGGCAATGATTCTCAGGACACCGCTTTCAAAGTGCATGAAGAATCCGTAAAACGCGGCTGGGAAATGCGCGTCATAGGAATACCAAAGACAATAGACAACGACCTCACCAACACCGATCATTGCCCGGGCTACGGGTCCACAATCAAGTATAACGCCGCTACTGTGATGGAAATCGCTGCCGACATCAGCAGCATGGCCACTGACGATGGCGCTTGCTGCCTGATCGAGGTCATGGGGAGAGACACCGGTTGGATCGCCGCCGGTACCGTCCTCGCCAAGCGTGATCCAGCCAGTGCACCCCACATAATCCTGGTGCCAGAAGTGGCTTTCGATGAAGAAAGGTTCGTCGCGAAGGTCAAGGAGACAGTCGCCACATTAAAATACTGCATCGTCGTTGTCGCCGAAGGAATTAAAGACGCCGCAGGCAACAGAATCGGCCTCGACACGACCCAAATCGACCCGTTCGGGCACGGACTTCTTTCCGGGGCTGCAGAGCGGCTCGCGCAAATCGTTTCAAACAAGCTCAACATAAAGACCCGCACAGTCAAACTCGGCTATGCCCAGCGATCTGCCGCGCATTTCGCCAGCGCAACTGACATCGAGGAAGCCGTCGCCTGCGGCGAAAAAGCTGTCAGGGTCGCCGTCGAAGGCAAGAGCGGTTACATGGTTAGGCTCGAACGTGAGAGCAACCAGCCGTATCGCTGTACCATTGCACTGCAGGAATTGAAAGACATTGCGAATGTCGAGCGCCTCGTCCCGCGAGAATGGATCACCGAAGACGGGTTCCTCCCAAATGAACATTTTGTCGAATACGCCCGGCCTTTGATCCAGGGTGAACTGCCGATTCCAATGCAAGATGGCTTGCCTCGTCACGCTGTGTTGGACCGGGTTCCGGTCCCTAAGAGACTGCCGCCGCGCGAGTCTTGACGCAGGGCGGTACAGCCGCAACTTGGCGATTCCATCGAGAGATTCACCTTCAGTGCATTCATCCCGCTCCGCCGCACTGTGGTTGAGCACTTTGTCGCGCCGTCCGTGAGTCCGGGGCTGAATCAGGCAGAAGGGCGTGACCAAGGTCTTGGAGCTTTAGCGGTTTTCCCACGGTTTGCCGACAAAGCTGGCGACGAAGACCGCGCGAATGGTTCATGACACGATAAAGTGCCAGGTTCGTTGTTCAGGGATACCGCTTAACCGCGAAATACTCGAACCGCGCGAAATGATTGCGGTGATTGGCCGAGTTTTCAGCCGGTGGCGCGCCGGTTACACTTCCAACACCAGCGTGAGCCTGTCACCGGCATTCAATAGGACCGGTTGATCGAAGCGAATCACAGCTTTGCCATTGGAGTACTCCGTCCGGGCTTTGATTGTTGAACCACGCACGGTTACTTCGGCTTGGCGGGGTTCGCGATCCCAAATCACTCCAAGGCTCAAAGTGCGCAAGTTGAGTCTCCCGTACTTCAGGTTAATCTCAGCGCGGCGGCGGTCCTTCGAGATTTGCTGGGTGAACGACCCCCAACCTTCAGCGGCGGTGAACGCGCATTTGAAGTTCTCCGGCTGGAGCCGCGGGGCAAATCCGATGTGTGCCCTGGGGCCGTGGTGCTCGTACCCGCAAGCCGCAAGGAACACTCCGTAAGCCGCCATTGCGCGGGCGTAGTGGTCGCCGCATTCGACTTCGTTCCATGGATTCCGGCGCGCAGCGTGGTAACGATCGTGGATGGCGCGGGTGATTGCCATGCTTTCCAGAAGCATGCCCTCGGCCATGCAATGCCATGCCACTTGGTATTCGAACCCGGTCATGCACTCGTTGAAATAGAAGTCAAAGTTCTCGGTCACACGCTGGCTTTCACCGTGCGGCCAGGTGCACATGAGCAAACCGGCCTCGCCGGCGACAGCGTACCAGCGCCCGGCAGGATATGCTTTCCGGTAGGGTCCGACGTCAGGTGCAAAATTGTACCGCCAGAGAGACCTTAGTGCGCTGCGGACATGAGCTTCGTCGAGAATGCGGCCGAGCCCGACCTGCCACGCCCAGCTATCCCCGAGAACCTGGTCGATCTCGCAACCGTCGTAAGAGCCGACCGTTCTCTTTCGCGCCGGGTCGGGCCTTTGTATGTAGTACTCGCCATTGAACAAATGCTCATCAACGTTTTTTCGCCCGCGCTCGAAGATTGCCCGGCATTGGTCTGCAAATTCTGCATCGCCAACCTCGCGTGCCATTTCTTCCCCGGCACGCAACGCCGCAAGGTAAAGGCCGCTCAACCATGCGACCTCACCGTACCAGTCCGCGTCCAAGGTGTTGTGCTGCGGACCGTCTATGATGCCATCTTTGCCGTTGTCCTTGCTGATGAGGAACTCCAACGATTTTCTGACCTTTGGCCAAAGCCGCCGCAGGAACGCGTCGTCAGCACTCATTTGATGCTCGCGCAAGACACGCAAAATGCAGCCAGCCTGGCCATCAACAGCCCAATGATCATTGTGTTCGGCGCGGAATCGGATTCGGCCGCTTGCAGCGTCAAAACCCGCACCGTAATCGGCCATTTCGCGGACGCTTCGTTCGAGTTCAGGGAACAACCGCGCCATGGCTTGCGCGTAGTGCCATACATGTGCGCATGTCCCGGCGCAGCAACCGACTCCTTCCCAGGCGTAGAATCTGCCGTTCCCCAGCCAATAGCAGGTGTTTGTGGCAAGGTGCGCCGTGGGAGCCATGGTTCGCTCCAGAAACCAATGCGGCAACGTTGAATCATGCCATGTGTCCCGCCACAGTTTCGTTTGACCCGAAAGCTGTGGCAGTTGTGCCACGATGTATTCAGACACAGCCCGGGCGTGAGCGAACCGCGTCCCGTAATAACGACCCTTGTGATCGCCCAGTCCGTCAATCTTGAGATTTGGGAAATGCCATGTCAGCACAAAGACAACTCTTGCCGATTCACCCCCGGCCAGCCTGAAACGCCTGCCAACAGAGCCAATCAGTCGCTCGCCAAACGGCCTCGTAAACACCGCTGTTCCGTTTTCGGTAAATGCAGTGTCTGGCAACTGGCCTTCCGGCAAAACGCAGCTTGCGAAGTCTTTTTGACCTTCGTGCACAACACCGGCACGAACAATGGCAAGACCCATCGTCCCGTAGTCCGGCCTTTCTGTCAGGCGCGTGAAAGGCACGGCCGGTGTGTCGCTCAAAACAATGTTGTCAACACCGATGTTTCCCCAACCGCCTGATTCGTTGTCCACTATTTCGATCTGGGCTGTCTTGCCGGCCCATTTGCGAACATCCCATGTGCGTGGGCCGAGGCGGTTGTCATTTCGGCCAGTGGCAGAAAGAACGATGTTTCCGTCCACTCGCAGGTTCATGCATGTCCTGCCGGTGTGCGCGCCGCCGCCGATGAGGAAGTTGATGTAATCGCGCTCGATCACGAAGGGACTGCTGGTGAGCGTGCCTGTTGCTGAATCTTTCTCAGCCACGGTCCGCCCCGGAGCCGAAGCGTGAGAGTTAACAAGCCGTTTTCCGTGGGCGCCGACTTTGCCCTGATAGGACGGCATTGAATCTTCGGCGACAGGTCCGACGCCAAACGCAGTGCCGGAAGGTTTCCACGGCGCGTAAGTAGAACGCTCGAAATCATCAAGGACAATATCCGGCCGTTTCTCCCCGCGCTGTGCGACCGGCAAAGCTTCCGCAGAACAATCCAGCATCAAGAACTGCTCGCGATCGACAATCTGGTTCCGATGCGTCCCGGGCATTTCGGTTGCCGAACCCAGGCAAACGCCGTTCTCGAGCCAACCAGCTAATTCAATCTCCAGTTGAGACTGTGTCTCGTTTTGAACTGTGAACTCAAGAATGGTTGCCGGCAGAGCTGAATCCTGCGTGTTCAGAGGAATGAACGGAGAATAAGCATCGAGGCACACACTCACAGGCGCCGCCGGGTCACGGTACCTGACAGTGCCGATCGGGTATTGGCCACAAAACTCAACTTGCTGCCAGCCGGTATGATCGAGTCTTCGTGTTTGAGTGTGCTTGTCATCGCGCACCCTGATTGCAAACCCACTTTCAATCGGCGAATCGGGTTCAGGTGGATGAACGTAATGACGGTCCGAAGTTCCCCGGGTGAGGTTGAATATGTCCCAATGCCAAATACGGCCATCGCCCCCCAGATAAATCTGGCCGGAGCAAACCCCGCCGACCGGCATCCCGATGAGTCTGGATTCTGGCCAGCGATAAACCGTTGGCGTGCCGCGTGCAAACAGTGAATTGACCCATTCCGGCCGCAGTTTCTTGTCAGCGGGCACAAGGCGCTCGAAATCCTCGCGAACAAACGGCCCGGCCATCAACGGAAGGTTCGAGGCTAGTCCGCTCGCAATGAAACCTGCTGTCCCAAGAAAACAACGCCGCGTGACGGCTGAGCCGCACGAAGAAGGCACACCCTGCACATTGGTATTCCCCTTCGGCCGAGAGTTGCTGTTGCTGTTTCGAAAGTCTGTTGCGGAGTGCTTCATGCAGCGGTCAGTTTACCACCGAACGCTTTGGCGGCAGAGAAAAATGTTGAGCTTATAAGGAAACAACGTGCCTGGCACCTTATTTGGGTCCACAGCCAAACAACGTGTCTGTCCCCATATCGGCATGAGGCCGAAAACAACGTGTCTGTCCCCATATCTGCATGCGATGGTCTCCTCGACAGACTTCGGCAACCGCCGATTGGAACAAGGGACAATCTGTGGGCCATGCTGCAATCCGGGGGCAACACCCAACAACGAGCCTGTCACCTTATTGTAGGGAAAACTCAGACAATGAGCCTGTCACTCTATTTGGGTCCTTTAGATTGGGCGTGTGTAGCTGTGGGCATGTACCAAATCTGTACACTTGCTGCTGTGTTCGGTTTCCGAGGGAGCAAGCGGCGGCGGAGCGGCCACATTGTAGCGAGGCGAGCCACGCACCGAGAGCGGCGAACACCCGTTCGCCATTATGGCACCGCATGCCTGATCTGTCTGAGGCGGAGCCTCGGTGAAACGCTTTAAAAGTGACAAACATCCGGCTTGGCATTGGACGGGATTTCGCGCTAGCGTCACCGGCACATCATGCGTGCGCGTTGGGTTTTCATCTGCCTGATTGCATTTGCCCTCTCGAGTCTGAGTTGGGCCGATGAAGAGCCTGAATTGGAGATCAGCGCGCTCAGCCCGGACGGGTTGGTCGAGTACGACGAAAAAACGGGCGTGATTTCTGATCCGGCGGGCGTCATCGCCCGTTACGGAGATGTTGAGCTGGTCGCAAATCGGCTCAAGTTCGACCGCGAGGCGCTTTCCGTTGAGGCCGAAGGCAACGTGCGACTGCAACGGGGAAAGGAGATCTGGACCGGCAACTACATCAGTTACAGTTTCCTCACCCGACAAATGAACGCGGCGGTGTTCCGAACGGGGATTGCTCCGTTTTACGCCACCGGCGAAGGGCTGCACGCCAGCGTAACCAACCAGACTCACTCCGCCACAAACGCCTTCGTCACAACCGACGACCTCGACGTCCCCGGGTACAGAGTTCGCGCCAAGACACTCGTGTTCGTCCCCGGCAAGTACATTGAAGCAAGGCGTGCCGTCCTTTACATGGGCAAAGTGCCGGTCTTCTACCTGCCACGGTACAGGCGCCATCTCGATCGGCATCCGAACAACTTCGTGTTCGTTCCTGGTTACCGAAGCAAGTACGGCCCGTACCTGCTGGGCACTTACAACTGGAGCATTGCCACAAACGCGTCGGCCGCTTTCCACTTTGATTACCGCGTGAAGCGCGGTGTGGCAGGCGGCCCGGACCTCAAATACGACCTCGGCCCATGGGGTGAAGGCCAATTGCAAACGTATTTCCTCTACGACGAAGACCCTGGCACCGACCCGGCGAACCTCCGTCCAATTGAGCCTGATCGCCACAGGATTGCATTTGCTCACAGCGCGTTCGTACGAACAAACCTGACATTCAAGACCGTCTTCAATCACCAGAGTGACGCGCTTGTCGCACATGACTTCTTCGAAACCGAGTACCGCAAAAACGTCCAGCCAAAATCCTTCGTCGAAATCCAGCAGCTCTGGCCCAATTTCAGTCTAAACGTGCTTGCACAGCCCAGAGTCAACGATTTCTTCCAAAGTGTGGAGCGGTTGCCGGATATCAAACTGACAGCGTTTCGCCAACAACTGGGCATTTCGCCATTTTATTATGAAAGCGAGAGTTCAGGTGCGTTTCTCCGGTTCCGCGAAGGCGACTATTTCGCCGCCACCAACCATTCGGCATTCCGTGCTGATAGTTTACAGCAGCTCTTAGTGCCTCAAACATTGTTCGGCTGGCTCAACCTGACGCCGCGTGCCAGCGGACGGTTCACTTACTACGGCGCGGAAGAGGGGACCGATTTCGTTTCGGACGAGCACCGCCGCTGGGTGTTCAACACCGGTATTGAAGGATCGTTCAAAGCATCGCGCGTCTGGCGTGACGCCCGTAGTTCACTCCTTGATGTCACAGAACTCCGCCACATCATTGAACCCTCGGTCAATTACTCCTACACTCCGGCTCCGTCCGCGCGCCCGCCGGAACTCCCCCAATTCGATTACGAATGGTACAGCTATGAAATGCGCCCCATAGATTTCCCTGACTACAATTCAATCGACGGCATTGACAGTCAAAACGTCATCAGGTTCGGCCTGCACAACAAACTCCAGACCAAGCGCCGAGGCAATGTCGATGACATCGTGAATTGGGCTGCATTCGTAGATTGGCGCCTGCGCCCCGAAAAGGACCAGTCAACCTTCGCCGACATTTTCTCAGACCTCGATTTCAAGCCGCGTTCATGGATCACGCTGAATTCAGAGATGCGCTACGACGTCAACGAAAACCTGATTCGTGTCGCCAATCACACCGCAACGATCGAACCCAACGACATCTGGAGCTGGAAAGTCGGCCATCGGTACGTCCGCGAAATCGAAGAACTGGGACCAGAAGCGGGTCACAGCCTCATCATGAGCAGCATTTACCTCCGCCTGAGCCAAAACTATGGGTTCCGTTTCCGCCACCACTTCGATCTCAAACACCACGTCATGCAGGAGCAATACTACACGCTTTACCGCGACTTCCGAAGCTGGACCGGCGCTCTCACCTTCCGCTTGCGCGACAACGGCGAGGGCAACACCGATTTCGCCGTGGCGGTTCAGTTGTCGCTCAAGGCTTTCCCGCGCTTTGCCTTGGGTCAGGACAGTGATGAGCCTGACAGACTCCTCGGCTGGTAAACCGGCTAGATTCCCTGGCTAACGCAGCGCTTTGTCCAGCCATTGGTAGGCTGTTTCACGGATTTCCGTCGGAAACCGGTGGCCACAATTCGGATGCAGCACGCCAAAACGCTCCGGGCAGCCGTAAAGGCCATATACCCGCGTGACTTCCCGACCAATCCGCGCCACGCTCTCCCAGCGGAAATTTGTGTCCTCGATGGGCGCGCTCACCAAACACCAACGCGGCGCCAGCGTTCCCAGCACTTCGTGAAAATCAAACGGGGGTTCGCCCCGCGGATACTCTGCAAGTCTCGGCATGTACCTGCTACTGGTCCAACCCCGGATGTCGCCGCCCATGTAGTCGATGAAAGAATCAAAACCGCAACTGGTCACCACGATCTGTATTCTGGAATCGAAAGCCGCCGTGAAAAGGCTCGTGTGGCCCCCGAGGGAATGCCCGATTGCGCCGAACCGGCCGCGCACAACAAATGGCATTGATTCAAGCAGGTCAAGGCCCCGCATGTTGTTCCAAACGGCCTTCATGACGCCACTCTGGTAGCCCAGTTCGCCCAACGGCGGATGATAATCCGCCAACAAAGGATAAGCAGGCGCAAGACACACGTATCCCCTCTTCACCAGCTCGACACCGTACTCGTCGTCCGGACTTTGCCCAAGCCCGACAACCACACGGCGGCCCGCCGGATGCGTCTGATGCAGACACAGCACGCCATGACATCGGGCTCGGCCTTCGAGTGCATTCTTTGGAATCAGCAGGTACGCCGGCACCCAATCACCCGGTTCGGCAGTGTAACGAATGTCCCGTCGCACATAATCGCCACAATCAACCTCTTCGATAACCTCACATTGAACCCGGCATCTTTTGTCGCGGCCGGGCAGAGCGCCCATTACCCGCTGCATCGCACGCAAAACAGCCTGACGCCGCCGTTTCCAGTCGGAAACGGATTTCACAGGCCGCGGCAGCCCTGAGCGGTCCGGATACCATCTGAGGTCTTGATGCGATTGCCCGCGAACCACCAGGGTCCGACCAGCATGTTGGACCTTGCCTGGTGACTGCTCAGCGTTCCTGGCGACAGCGCTGGTCGCACTGGGCATGCCCGAAACTTCGACTGCACGCGCGCATGTCCCCGGCCAACCCGGGTCCGAACAAACGCTGGCCAAGTCTCCCCGATCGAGCTCGGCCTGCGTGCTCATGGGTGAATGGCTTCGGAGAACAGCCGTGGATGCCAGTATCAACGCCATCGGGATTAACACGTCCCTGCACCAACGATGTCGTTGAAACGCGGCAGCGGAGTTGCCACATGTGACCGGCCGCGCCATAGCTCGGCTAACGCTTGAAATGATTCTTGCCACTTCTCGCGTCACGCTGTGGACCTCCCGAAACACCGCCGGCGATGTTCCACCGTGTTCTATTTGCCAGTGTCTTGTGCCGGTGCCGATGTCAACCGACGAATTGTCCCGATCCCTGTCGAACCAGTCCGATAACCGTACAGAGAGATTTGAAGTTTTTGTCCCTGGGTGAAAGAGCCTTGCCGGTAAGCGGGATACCTTTGGAACTCTTCCGGCCATTTGAATGAACCGGTTGCAAAAACAACCCGGTCAATCTTCAGATCGAGCGCTTGGACAGAGACTTTTTCGTGTTTGCACGCCGGATTTGGCCCGCACAATGCCCCGCGCTTCGGACAATAGACGTCGGGCGTCACCCGCGTTACAGTGGCTTCGACGATTCCGTAGGCCGCGATCTCTTTCGGGTAGCGATCTTTGATTTCTTTTTCAAAGTGGGCGTATGTCGCCCCGTCAAGGGTTTGCTTTGCCTTTTCCCTGATAGATTGTGCGTTTGCCAATCCCACAGAGATACCCAACGCCAAAACCGCCGTTATCAAAACCGCCGTTGTACGCATCTTTTTCTGCTACACGCTACGAAAGTCCAACGCGAAATTGAAGAGCGAAAGTTGCAATGGCTTCAAAGGAGGACTGGCACAGCCTGGCAGCCGTAATCAACTAATCCTGCCGTTCGAACAACGGCGCACCCTGCCGTTCATGAAACCTTGCATGAGGCAGGGCGGGCGCTCCGCACACACCACAAACAATGTGCCTGTCCCCATATCGGCATCCGTGGGGTTCCTCGACAGACTTCGGCAACCGCGGTTGCAACAAGGGACAATTTGCGGACCACGCCACAATCAGAGGGCAAAACCCAAACAACGAGCCTGTCACTTTATCCGACTCACGCCCAAAGGTCGTGCCGTTGTGACCGCCTTACTTGCTGCCAGAAAAACAGATACGCAGAAACAGACCAAACTCGCTGCCTGAAAATCTTCGCGAATGTGAAGGACTTTTCAATATGGCGATATACCCTGATCAGTCTGTGAAACGGGTGTCTTCAAGCAACCAAGGAATATGCGGTCCCCGGACATCCCACCGGAATGAAGCTTTTGGTGTCTTGGGCTGGTCAAGCGGTGCGATTTCCGGGCTAGGTTATTCCGAAAGGGCCATGTCGAACAAGGTGGCCAGCTCAACCCTTCGTCTGGCGAGTTGCAGCGCCGGTGAATCAGACAGAAACTCCTGATTTACGGGGTTAACCCGTGCGCGGGCGAGCAAGGCTGTCGCTTGATCTGCAACTCTCGAAATCACACTCGCGAGGCATTGTTCTATCCATGGCCTGTTTGCCCTTCGAAAGGCGCGAATCACCTCATCATTTGGCATGTGCCCCCTCGCGAGGTATTTCGCGGCTGGATCCGATTTGCAGCTTTGCGCGATGTCGTCCGACGCGAACCTGCAGATCAGATAGCTGTACGTCAACAGGCTGAGCATCGACCTCGGCACTGGTGACGCGCCCGAGCACGGCCACTGCGGCAGTCTTGAGGCAGCTTCATCAACGGCTTGCTCGACCAAACCGACGATCGAGCTATCGTCAATGAACAACCGAAAATCGCCAAGCAAATCCGCGGCTGGCGGTTCGTTAAAACCGCCCATGGTTCTCTGCCTCGCACCGCCATATCGAAGAATTCGTGCAATCATCGCAAGTTGTGTGTTCTTTCAATGCTCTTGTCTCAAGGCGATTCATTCACTCGTCCCAACTCATCGCCACCCATGGCGACTAACTCGCCCCGGGTCTCGCGGCGTGGCGGACCGACAAGCCTGCAACAAGCGCCTTTGTCTTGCCACGATCTCTTGGTTGCGGCTGAGCCGCACTGCGCCAATGCCGGTTTCATGAGATGCGCACAAAGATTGACTCGTTCTGTGGCAACTGCGTGTTGTCCATGTTACAAACTCGTTACAAATCAGCGGGTTTCCGCCGCGAGTCAGCCATGCGCGCCACCGTTGATGACCACCAAGCCCGGGAACCTCACCATTACGAAGCTTTGAGCGTCTTTGGCTCGAGATCCATATGGGGACAGACACGTTGTTTGAGCACAAAAACAAAGCGGCAGCAAGCTGCCGCACTCCAAGCGCTTCGCGCCTACCAACGCCCACTGCATCCGCGGCAGCGCGTGAAAAACCATCGGGATCAGCGGCGCGATCGAATCGGGTCATATGGGGACAGACACGTTGTTTGCGGTTTGCGCAGAGCTACCCACGGTATTCGGTCTTGCCATTCTGTGTTCTGCGGTGAAAAGGTATTCCTTCCAAGGTGCTCGGCAGCGTGCTTAACTTGTGCCGCGGCGACAGTCCTGGGCCAAATCGGAATAATGGTTGTCGGCTGCTGAAAAAGGCCTGAACCAGAACAAGAACTCAGTGGGACCCAAATGAACGACAGATCAAGTCAACGGAGCGAAAGGGCAGCTAGTGCTGCATGTGAAGGAGTGGTTGTGCACTTGAGTCTGCGGAATGCAAACAGCATGCCGTTCATGCCATGTTGTTTTGGGTTTTTTGCTGTCCTGTTGGTTTTGGCGTCTGCAGTGGCATATGGTGGAGACATTGCATTTCGCCAGGTCGCAGCGGGGGGGTACCACACGGTGGCAATTCGCTCGGACGGTACTCTTTGGGCCTGGGGGGCTAACAACTCCGGTCAACTGGGCGATGGAACTGCGGTTGACAAATCTGCCCCCCTCCAGATCAACCCGGGAACAACGTGGCAGACCGTGGCTGCAGGATGGGAACACACAGTGGCCGTTCGTTCCGACGGCACGCTTTGGGCGTGGGGTTGGAACCAGTTTGGACAACTTGGCGACGGAACCACCAAAGACAAGTTCAGCCCGGTGCAGATAGGATCAGCCACGAATTGGAAAGCGGTTGCGGCCGGCGCTTATCATACGTTGGCAATCCGGACTGACGGCACACTATGGGCATGGGGCGGCAACTGGCGCGGACAGTTGGGCGACGGAACGACCGAGGATAGAACCAGCCCGGTGCAAATTGCGCCAACAGCCAATTGGAAATCAGTCGCAGCAGGATGGCGTCACACCGTTGCCATCCGCGCCGACGGCACAGTTTGGGCATGGGGCTGCAACTCGATCGGACAATTGGGCGACGGAACAACAGCGGATAGAATTGTCCCGGTCCAGATTGGTTCGGCGACGAACTGGCAAACTGTTGCCGCTGGTTGGGAACACACGGTCGGAATCCAGACTGATGGCACGCTTTGGGCATGGGGCAACAATTCTTACGGTCAGTTGGGCGACGGCACCACCGCAGGCAGATTCAGCCCCGCGCGCATTGGTTCAGCGCCGGGTTGGATCGCAATCGGCGCGGGCAATTCTCATACAGTTGGCATTCGAACCGACGGCACCCTCTGGGCATGGGGGTGGAACGGCTTCGGACAATTGGGCGACAACACCACCCTGGCCAAAACCAGCCCGCTCCAAATCGGGTCGGCCGCAAACTGGAAGGCCGTGTCCGCAGGGTTTTGGCACATGGCAGCAATACAAACCGACGGAACATTGTGGCTTTGGGGATCGAACGAGCGCGGTCAATGCGGCGACGGGACGTTCGCGGACAAGCCGGTGCCCATGCAGATTGACGCGGGCAACAATTGGCAGGCTGTTGCTGCAGGCTGGGAGCATTCCCTCGCGATTCTGACTGACAATACACTCTGGGCATGGGGCGCTAATTACTACGGTAACTTGGGCGATGGAACCACCGTCGGCAAATGCAGTCCAACCCAGGTTTCTTCACCTGCAACCTGGCTTGCTGTGGTCGCAGGTTATCACCACACCGCTGCCATCCGCACCGACGGCACACTCTGGGCATGGGGCGAAAACTCCCGGGGCCAGATCGGAGACGGCACACTTGTCAACAAGCCCGCTCCGGTGCGAATCGGAGTCGTTGCCAAGTGGCGCGCAGTCGCAGCCGGAGAGTCTCACACCGTTGGAATTCGGGCCGACGGCACCCTCTGGGCATGGGGCAACAACTACTACGGCCAATTGGGAGATGGAACAACAACAAACAAATCCTCACCAACAAAAATCGGCTTGGCCACCAACTGGAAATCCGTCGCAGCCGGCTCCGCTCACACAGTGGCTATCCGCAACGACGGCACACTTTGGGCATGGGGCAATAATTACTATGGCCAGTTGGGCGATGGAACCACCATCAACAAATCCGGCCCGGTCAAGATCGGTTCCGCCACCAATTGGAGCGCAGTCGCCGCAGGTGCAAACCATACCGTTGCCATCCGAACAGACGGGACACTCTGGGCGTGGGGTGATAACTCACGCGGCCAACTGGGCGATGGAACCACCGCCAACAAATCCAGCCCGGTCCGAATTGGCTCGTTCAACGACTGGACAATCATCTCTGGGGGATACTACCACACGCTGGCGATCCGCAACGACGGTACACTCTGGGCGTGGGGTGACAACTCCCGCGGCCAGTTGGGGACCGGAGCCGCCGACCGCGCACTGACTCCGGTCTTGATCAGCCAATCAGCCGCGTGGCGCGCAGTGGCCGCGGGCGCCTACCACACAGTAGCCGTCCGCACCGACGGCACACTTTGGGCATGGGGCAACAACAATTCAGGGCAGTTGGGAGATGGATTGGCATGGCGGGCCACACCGGGTAAAATCGGTGCTCCTGTGTTTCTTGAGCACCCCCTCAGCCTCACCACCGCCGTCGGTGGCACGGCCGCATTCCATGTGAGCTATTCGGGCTCGCAACCAATTTCCTGCCAGTGGCGCAAGAACGGCATTCCGCTGTCGGACAGCGGCAGAATTTCGGGCGTTACCAGCGCGACGCTCACAATCCACAACGTCCAACCCGCCGATCAGGGCGCTTACACTGTCGTATTGACCAACCCGTACGACAGCGCAACCAGTGAAACAGCAACGCTTTCGGTCGTTGGGGTTCCAACTGAGCCGTTCATTTCGGAGCCAATCAGGCTTTCAGGCGGCCAGTTCCAATTCACCATCTCGAGTGCACCGGGTAAACAGATTGAACTCCAGGCATCGACCAACCTTGCCGACTGGCAAACCATAGCCAGTTTCGTCAACCCGAGCGGGGCAATGTCTTACAGTGTGCCCGCCACCAACCCGCATCACTGTTTCTATCGCCTGCGCCAACTACCGTAGCTAGCCTGAAAATCTCACCGGCCACCCCCTCGGATTCGCCCGTTCCTTTAGCCCGGTGAGATTCCCGGGTTAGGTGGAACGCCGTGTGCACGGCGGCGCGAACGCGTAGGAAATCCGCTGGTCTGAGAATTCATTCTTTTCGGGGTGGTAGTACCGTTGGCGCTCACTCCAAAGGACCCGCCTCGGACAGGTGTGGGTGCCCCCCGCAAATATCGTGTCTGTCCCTCTATTTGGTCCACCCGCGCCAAAAATCCGCCACCGACAATCAACGGTCCCCGGGGACTTCAGACAAATACCGTGTCTGTCCCCTTATCGCGTTATGCAAAGCCCAGTTCCAGTGACGTGCCGAAGTGAACTTCGAGCCTGGCACTCTATTCCGTCATGAAAATGAAATGGGCCACTCTTGACTGTCCGCCGAGATGCGCATTCAGGTTGCGTTGTGACCGAGGCTGGTCCTGATGATGCGGAGCTGTTCCAGGGCGTATTGGCGGGTCCGGTCCCATTGTAGCTGGGAAGGCCCTGAATGAGGCTGGAATGCAGGTTTGGAAATAGAGTGACAGACACGGTATTCTGGCCGAACCGAATAATAGAGTGACAGACACGATGTTTCGGCCGAACCCAATACTCTATTGGCCCTGGTTCGACAATTGCTGCAGGCCCGCCAAAAGCGCAACTATTTCGTCGAGCTCAGCCCGAGCGGTCCTGTCGGATGAGCCCGGGCTGTAGTTGTTGATCATCAAGGAAAAAGCCAGTCGTTCGCCTGCTGCGGTTGTGACGTAACCTGAGAGAGCATCGACCCGACTCAAGCTGCCGGTCTTGGCTCTTGCGTTGCCAGCCGCGGGTGTTCCCCTCATTCGATTCCGCAAAGTGCCATCGACACCGGCAATCGGCAGACTGTCGCGGAAATCCGCTGCAGCCGAGTGCTTGTCCATGTAACGCAGCAGGGCGACGGCGGCTGATGGGGTGATCAGGTTGTGCCGCGAAAGCCCGCTGCCTTCTATGATGTGCACCTCGTCGATTGGAATGCCGGCTTTTTCCAGGAATCTTTCCAGTGCTTTCAATCCAGCGGTTTCGGTGCTTTCAATTGGCGGGGAACTGCGCGTAGGCGGAGTGACATCGGTTTTGATCGAAGTCGCATTTGGCGGAGACTGCTTGTCGGCGACTTTGGTCTGGCCCGTGTCAGCCGCACCTACCTGCAACAGGAGCAAGTGCGCATGCAGGTTTTGAGACGGCTTCATCATTCTCTTCACGAGCTCGCGCATGGGCGGTGAAAGCACAAAACCGACCTCGTGGAGCGAATCAGAATCGAATTTGGAGCTGTGCCGCATCGCCGCGTCAACCACCCGCACCCCGCCGTCCACTCTTACGCCGCTGCTTTCGAGGGCTTTTCTGATGCACTGGCCGAACCAGCGGGCTGGACGATGCACTGAAACTCGCTCCACATAACCGGTATGATTCGCTGGCAAGCTGCCCTCGATATGGATGCAGTCGCTCATTAGAGGCCTGGTTACGAGAATGTTCGCCGGCTGACCGGGGCCAACTGTGGTGCCGCGGTTCTCGACGGCCACGAACGGGACTGGCGGCGTTATTGTGACGTTCAATGGCGACCCTGGCACATCTGCGGGGCGAACGGCCACCTCAACGGCGTTGTCGTTTACACTCAGTGCTGAAACCTCTGCGCCGTAATAGTACTGCAGGTCATCCCATTCCCATCCCGATCCGAGCTGAGGTCCGACGAAAAAGCTTTCGTCGGCGACAATATCTCCCTGAATCTCACTAATGCGTGCGCGGGCGCAGATTTCGGCGAACGACTTGAATGCTCTGTCAAGATCGTTGTTGTGCCAACGGGCTGCAAACGACGGGTCACCGCGTCCATATACAATGAGGTCTCCTTTCAGAACTCCCTCTTTGTCCGGCAAGTTGGCCGCATAAAGCGAGGTTTTGATTTGGAAATCTCCGCCAAACCGGTCCAGTGCGAGTGCGCCAGTGAACAACTTGACGTTTGAGGCGGGGATGAACAGCTTGTGTTCATCGCGCGAAAAGAGCGCCGCGCCCGTGTCAATGGATACGATGCAAACTCCCCACCTTGCATGGGCGAACCGGGGCTGATCAATAAGACTTTCCAGATGTTGCCGGAGCTCGGAAACGTTGGCTGGCACTGGATTGGTCTGGCCTGCGCATGGGGAAAGAATGGTAATCCACCAGCACCACAAAAAGCACAAGCACAAGCCACACCGCAGCGCGGACGGAGTCGAGCGATCCTGTCGTGCGGCTTGTGTTGGTCGCAGAGACGGCACTTTGATTGGCAGTGCACGTTCCGAGACCTCCAGAATGCCGGAGCAGAGGGAGCGCTGGGCAGGATGAGTGCCGCTGTGATCGCGCCCGGACGGGAAAGACAACACGCTGCTCATGTAGTTATCACGATGAACTTGGGCCGCCATTGCAGGCCTTTGGCCGGAGGCTAAGCCGCCGGGGCGATTCTTCGACAAGCCACTCTCCGATCACCCGGCCAAGCCTTGCAATGCCTTCTTTGATTTCGCCCGGTGTTGCATTGCCGTAACTGAGCCGCATCTCATGATTCGGGCGCGGCCGCCGCGGATCGGGCGCGTAGCAGATTTGTCCCGGCACATACAGCACGTCATGATCGAGTGCGCGGGCGAAAAACTTCGAGCGCAAACCAGTTTTGACCGTTCTTGGCAGAGCGAGCCACACGTACATTCCGCCGGTAGGCTTTCGCCATCGAACAACGTCCGGGAAGTAAGTGCGAATGGCCGAAACCATGCAATCGGCTTTCTCGGCATAACGGCGTCTTACCAATTTGAGGTGAACATCGTAAGTGCCCGATGAAATGGCGCGTGCGAGCAGGTGTTGGAGAAGGTTTGCAGTGCCAAAATCGTGATTGCCTTTGACGCGGATGACAGCGTCGCGGACGGGTTGGGGCAACAATCCATATCCGACGCGAACGCCGGTTGCGAACGGTTTGCTGTAGGTGCCGGCATAAATGATGCGTTCTGCCGCCCCAATTATCTTCAACGCTGAAGGCTCGGTTTCCTCCTCGAATCCGAGCTCGCGGTAGGCGGCGTCTTCGAAGAAATAAATGGGGTGACAAGCCCATTTTTCGTAGTGCCGCAACATGTCCAACGCTGCCTGTTTCTTGTTGAAAGAGGTTGTGGTGCCTGTTGGGTTTTGGTGGTATGTGACAGCGTAGAGCATCTTGAGACGCGGAAGCGCGCCGTTTTTTTTCAGGTTGCCCAATGTCTTGTCGAGGGAAGCGAGATCGATCCCGTCCGTTTCGAGTCGGATGCCGCGGCAATGGAGCCCGTGGCTCTGGACGATGCCGAGGTAAACGAAATAGGTCGGGTCTTCCAAAAGCACTATATCCCCAGGATCGCACAGGACCTCCGTCACAAGATACAGCAATTGCTGTGAGCCGTGAGCGATCACCAGCCGATCGGCGAATCTCTCTTTGTCGGCGCTGTGATTGCCAGCCTTTTGTTCCAGAAGTTGAATCCGCGCCGCAGTGAGGTCGATGAGAGCCGGCAGGCCTTGCGTTGACCCGTACTGCAGAGCCGGTTCGCCCGTGCCCCTGTCAGAAAGCAGTTCATTCAACAAATCTCGCACTTCATCGACAGGCAGGGTGGGATTGTCGGTGAACCCGGCTGCAAGGCTGATAAGCCGTGGCCGCGCCAATGAAGTGCTCATCAGCCACGACACGGGGGGCGGTGCTGTGCGACGTCCGAGTTGTGAGAGGGCGGACTTCATTCCAATTCAATGTCAGTGCGTTTGGACAACACAAACGCGTGTGGCTCGCAGGTGTTGTCCAGGCAAACAACTTTCTCCCGCAATTGCGATCTTGGTGCGGGGCGACATCAACAATCACCGGCAACAGGCAAGCCAAAGGCTTTAGCGCAATCGGCGATGGCTCTGCGGCCGGTGGATATTGTTTGGCCGGTAAGCCGGGGAGATTGCCGGGCTAAGCTTCTTCCACAACCTTCCAACCGGCTGCGTCGGCGACTGCAAGTATCTGGTCTTTGAGGTCACCGTAGCATGTCACGCGGTGCCAACCCCAGACGTCCCACATTGTGAACAGCTTTTCAAAATCGCCGACCGGTTCGGCGCACAGCTTGGTTCGACACGCCCTGTCGTCGGGGTCGTTTCCGACTGTCTTGGCGCGATGCAGGAGGATTTCTTTTCGGCTTTGTTCCAATTCGATGCTTGTGGTCATGTACCCGACCGGCATCAAAGACCTCACACTCGCGCCCTGGCGATCTTCAGAGTGGGTCAGTATTTCGACCGGGTTTGACGGGCCGTTGGGTCCAAAAACACGATTCGATGCCACGCAATGCGCATAAATGATCTGGCGTTTGGACGTGTCCATCACCGGGTCCGAAATGTAACCCGGCCGGCCCTGAGTGAGCGTGGTGAACAACACCATGCTTGCCGCTGAACGCACATCGCACTCGCAGCCGCCTATGAGTCCTTGATTATTGAGTTCATAGAACCCAAGGCACGGGTAAGCATGAATGTGCCCGCCATAAAACCCGCCCAGACAGTTGATCGTGATCGCGTTTGCGCCGTATTTCTTAAGCACGGCTTTTTCGGCCAGATACATTGCGGCCGACTGTTCGAGTGTTTCGCGGGAGACATCTGCAATGCGTCTTGCGGTTTTCTCCCAGTTGTCAGCGATGGCTTTCGCCTCGTCTTTGTCGGCCGCTTTCCATGCGTCATTGAGCTCAGCAAACGGCACATGCACAATGGGGATGCCAAGAATCTCGCCGGCAGGACCGGATTCCTGTCCGCGGACGGCGAGTATCTTCGCTTCTTTGAGTCTCTGCAGGCACTCGCTTGCAGACAGGCATTTGACGGAGTCGGGTTTGCAATCGAGGCTGCCGGGTTTTCGAGTGCGCCGTGCGCGTGCGTCGGCCACTGCGGCAGCAAAATTTTCGCCTGGGCCAACCGACTCGAAGCATTTCACAGCTTCCACAAGGTCGCCAATTCGCGATGAAGCGACGAAACCGACGTTGGCTGTGTTTTTCCTGAGGAACCCTGCGGTGTAAACGAGGAAACCACCGCTGCCGCCAAATTGGAAATCGGCGTACAAAACCGGCTTGCCTGTTGTTGCGATGGTCTGAACCACCTGGTTCCAACAGTTCAACTGATAAACAATGTAGCCGTCGATCGCCGCTGTTTTGTCCTCTTCAACGATCTTCTTCGCTTGGTCCGGACCGTTGGCCATCGAAGTGACGAAATCGAACTGCGGGCAACGCCGTCGCAGTGTTTCGTTTATGCGGTTCATCACCGGCCCAAAATCGAACCCTTTGTTTGGCCAGTCGGGTCCAGGCTGTTTTTCGGCGTGAAGCGAATAAACGATTCGGATTTGTTTTCGTTTCTTTGGCTCGCCAGCAACCGTGGATTCAGGATTGATCAAGAACCCGGCCGCGCTTGCGGCCAAAGCACAACGCCCGATAAACCTGCGCCTGTTCATTGCGCACAAAGCGCAGCCAGAAATACCAGTCCTGTTAGTCTCAGTTCTCATTCTATCACCTTTCAAGCACGGCGCGTGGTGCGCCATAACGTTTTCAGATTGCCAAACAGCGATCTGCCTGTTTGCCTCTGTCAATCTCGGACACCGAGCCCTGTATTGTTCGACCAGTGGCAGCGTTTTGGCACAGCAGGTCGCGGCTCGCCATGCGTGTGGAACGCACGACGGCAAGTCGTCTGCATACACCCAACGCCAAGCCGGTCTCTTGACACATCAGAGTGTATTTTGACAGGCCGCCACATAAAATGCCAGCACGTAAACGTCTTTACATGATGGGCTGTTCATCAAAAGAATTGCGCATGACGCTCCTGGTGCGGTATGGGCTGTTGTTGATGATTGCGTGCGCAGCGCAGGTGTTGCACACGTGCTTGGCCGCCTCGGTTGAAACAAAATCATCGACGTCTTACCAAATCGAGAGCTGGGACACCGATCGCGGGCTGCCGCAAAATTCAGTCACGGCAATTGTTCAATCGAAAGACGGGCGTCTTTGGTTCGGAACGCTCAACGGACTGGTCAGGTTCGACGGCCTCCAATTTGAAGTTTTCGATGAAAACAATGTGCCTGAGCTCGGCAGCAGCCAAATCGTGTTCCTGTTGGAAGACCCGACCGGCAACCTCTGGGTCGGCACCAAAACCGCAGGCGTGGTTGTCATCAACACCGACGGCCAGGTCAAAAGCCTTGGCCTTGGCCAGGGCGGTTCGGACAAACGACTCGCCGCCGCCTGCGCAGATTCCACCGGAGCTATCTGGTTGTATCTGGCAGACGGCCAGCTATGGCGCGCCGAAAAAGACCGATTCATTCCGTTCGTGTTCGGCCTCGAAACGCCCGGCAGCACTCGCACCATCGCCGCCGAAAAGGAAGGGCTGATCTGGGTCGGGACCGACACACGCCTCGCTGCAATCCAGCCACAAACAACAGCAGCCGGTCTCGAGCCGACCGTCGAGCAGGAAACAACGCTTGCAAAGCTGGATTTGCTCCTCGCCAGCCGCGAAGGCGGCCATTGGCGGCTCGCAGACGGCCGCGTGCAGTTCTGGCGCAACCGCGTCCTCGAACGAGATTATGGCCCTTATCCCTGGAGCCGCGTGCCAATTGCGGCAGCATGCGAAGACGCCCAAAACCGGCTTGTGGTTGGAACCCTGGGAGCGGGCGTTTTCTGGCTTGAAGCCGACGGCGCGTTTTCTCGCATTTCGACCGCCCAGGGTCTATCGCAAAATGTGGTCCTTTCTGTGTGCACTGACCGCGAAGGGAACCTGTGGGTGGGCACCGACGGCGGCGGGCTTAATCGCGTTCGCCGACGTGCTTTTGTTCAGCCTGCGTCTCTTGCGAGTCTGTCAGTGCCAACTGCCACCTCGGTTGCCGAGGACGCGCAAGGTTGCATATGGATCGGGTTTAACGGCGGCGGCGTTACGCGGTGGTGTGACGGCGATCTGCAGTTCTTTGGATACGCTCAAGGGCTGACAAACTCACACGTATGGTCTGTGTTGGTGGATCGTGATCAGAAAGTGTGGGTTGGTACGTGGGGCGGCGGGTTGTTCCTGTTTCAATCCGGAAGATTCGTTTCTGCCCCGGGTTCTGAGCTGCTCTCGCGCGCTGTTCTCGCCATCCACCAGGACCGCCACGGAAAAACCTGGGTCGGCACAGACAACGGACTTGGCTCTTGGGAAGGCGATCACTGGCGCCTGTACACAACCCGCGACGGTCTTTCTGCGGCTGAAGTGCGTGCCATTGCAGACGATTCCATGGGGAACCTGTGGATTGGCACCGTTGGCGGCGGGCTTAACCGGTTAAAAGGCGGCACCTTTGATGTGTTCAGGCGAACGGAAGGCCTGCCGAGCGACGACATTTCGTCGATTTACGTGGACAAGGATGACGTATTGTGGATTGGGACGTTTGGCAGCGGCCTTGGCAGATTCGAAAAAGGCCGTTGCACGCGCTACACAGCGCGCGACGGGCTCGCAGCAAACAGCATCGGCCCAATCCTCGAAGACAAATCATCCGATCTATGGATCTGCTCGAGCGCAGGAATCATGCGCATTCCAAAGCATCAATTGAATGATTTCGCCGCAGGCCGACTGAAAAGAATTCAGTGCCGGACCTATGCCAAGCCCGACGGACTTCCAACCCGCGAATGCACGATCGGCACTCAGCCGGGCGCATGCCTCGCAAGCGACGGGCGCCTCTGGTTCGCAACCGTAAAAGGCGTTGTCACCACAGCGCCCGATGAACTCACGCCCAATCCGCACCCACCGCCGGTAATCATCCAGGATGTCCTCGTCGATGGACACTCACAGCTCACCGCAGGAATATTCCCCACACTTCCGTCCACGATCATCGTGCCGCCGGGAAGCGAACGTCTCGAGGTCCGTTTCACCAGCCTCAACCTCGGGGCTCCAGATCGCGCGTTGTTCCGATACCGGCTTGAAGGACACGACAAGAACTGGACCGAGCCCGCAACCGCGCGCTCAGCCATTTACACGCGTTTGTCGCCGGGCAAGTACCAGTTTCACGTGATAGCCTGCAACGAAGACGGCTTGTGGAACGAGACCGGCGCGGCCCTTGCAGTCATCGTAAACCCGCCCTTTTGGCGAACGTGGTGGTTTATCGGCACAAGCGCGTTTGCCCTGTTGGCTTTGGTCTCAGGCACGGTTCATTACCTCTCGACACAACGTCTCCAGCGCCAGCTCGATATTCTTCGCCACAAAGAAGCCCTCGAAGAAGAACGCGCCCGGATCGCCCGTGACCTTCACGACCAACTCGGCGCAAACCTTACTCAGGTCGCTTTGTTGGGCGAACTGGTCGAATCCGACAGGGACCAACCGGAAGAAGTCAGCGCGCACGCAAAGCAAATCTCCCAGACCGCCCGCGAAACAACCCGTGTGCTCGACGAAATTGTTTGGGCGGTAAATCCAGCCAACGATACACTTGACAGCCTTGCGAATTATCTTTGCAAGCACACTCAGGAATACCTCGCTGTGGCAGGGGTCCGATGCAGAATTGACATGCCATCAGTTCTCGAGCCAATTCCGGTGCCGCCCGACCTGCGACACAACGTGTTCATGGCAGCCAAAGAAGCGGTCACGAACATCGTTCGGCATTCCAAAGCCACGGAAACACATTTCCGCCTTAAAATCACCCAGCAGGCTCTTGTCATCGAGATCGAAGATAACGGCTGCGGAATTCCCGACCCGGACGAAGTCGCAGCGAAAAGCCGTCACGGCCTTTCCAACATGCGTCGTCGAATAGAAGACAGCGGCGGCACATTCTCGATCCGGTCCAAAGCTTCCGGAGGCACAATAGTGTGTTTCACCATCCCTCTGCGCTCGAAGTCGGAAACGCTTTGACATGCTGCAGGAGTCGAGTAGAGTAACCCGCGTCCGCAGTTGGGGTCGTAGCTCAGATGGTAGAGCACCACAATGGCATTGTGGGGGTCAGGGGTTCGAATCCCCTCGGCTCCACCAACCGGTGAGACAGGGATTGACGTCCACATCGCGGCGCAGCCGCAATCGACCTGCCATAGCAAAACCGAGTGCAGATTTCTCAAGAGCGCGGGCATTCTTGCCCCGCCAGAGCGCAGAAGCCGGGGCAGTACCCGTCAGGCCACTTGGGTTCCGGCTACGCCGGGCTGCGCACTGCGCGGTTGCAAGTCGCACCTTGGAGTGCTAGGTTGGCACTGCGTAAATCAAAATGGGCGAGGATAAAAATAATGGGCGGCGGAACGACCGCCGGAACGCTGAGGTGAGAGTGCCGCCACGTGCATGGCTGCTGTGGCTGGCCATTCTCAGCCTCATACCATTGCTTGTTTTTTTCAGAAACAACAATGAGTCACGATACCGAATTCTGAATCACCTCGAGTTCCTCAACCTCGTTGAGAGCAACCTCGTGACAGAGGCCACAATTTATTACAACCCACAATCACTCCGACGCGAAATCATCGGCAAATACATCGACCCTGACAGCAAGAACAAAGGGCCGGTCTTGTTTAAAATCGAGACCAGGCTTTCTGAACAGCTCGAAGACCAGTTGCTCAGGACCGGGCGCTTTAGGGTTGCCGAACCCAACACGGTGCTCGTTCAACTTTTTTATGGTGTGTTGCCCTTCCTCGTCTTGGCACTGATCGTCTATTTCTTCCTCATCCGCCAGATTCGGATGGCTGGCAAAGGCGCCCTGAGCTTCGGCAAAAGCAAGGCCAGAATGCTCAGCAAGGAAAAGAACAAAACCACTTTCAAAGACGTGGCCGGAATCGACGAGGCGAAAGAAGAAGTGGCCGAACTGGTTGAGTTTTTGAAAGACCCAAAGAAGTTCCAGCGACTCGGCGGCCGAATCCCGAAAGGAATCTTGATGGTTGGCCCCCCCGGAACCGGGAAAACGCTCCTGGCCAAAGCAATCGCAGGCGAGGCCGAAGCCGCGTTCTACAGCATCAGTGGATCCGACTTCGTCGAAATGTTCGTCGGCGTCGGCGCAAGCCGCGTCCGCGATATGTTCGAGCAAGCCCGGAAGAACACACCGTGCCTCGTTTTCATAGATGAAATCGATGCGGTCGGGCGCAGCCGAGGCCATGGGTTGGGCGGCGGCAACGACGAACGCGAGCAAACCCTCAACGCGCTGCTGGTCGAAATGGACGGATTCGACACCACCGATGGCATCATAATAATCGCAGCGACCAACAGACCCGACGTGCTCGACCCCGCATTGCTTCGCCCAGGCCGATTTGACAGGCAAATCACCGTGAACCTCCCCGACGTGCGCGGCCGGGAAGCCATCCTGCGTGTCCACGCCAAAAACGTTAAATTGGCCCCGGACGTTGACCTGTCTGTCATCGCACGCGGAACACCCGGATTCTCCGGAGCCGAACTTGCCAATCTCCTCAACGAAGCCGCCCTACTCGCCGCACGAATCAACAAGAAGGCCATTACCATGGCCGAGTTGGAAGAAGCCCGCGACAAGGTCCGCTGGGGACGTGAACGCCGAAGCCTCGCAATGACCGATGAACAGAAGAAATTCACCGCATGGCACGAGGCCGGGCACGCCCTCGTCAACGTAATGCTCGAACATACTCACCCGCTTCACAAGGTCACCATCATACCACGCGGACAAGCGCTCGGCGCCACAATGTCCCTCCCGAAAGAAGACGTCCTCAACCGCGGCCGCAAGGAAATGCTCGCAATGATCACCGTGATGATGGCCGGGCGCATCGCAGAACAAATTGTGTCCGGAGATATCTCAACCGGTGCAGCAGGTGACATTCAACAGGCCACTCAACTGGCCAGAGCAATGGTCTGTCACTTCGGCATGAGCGAAAAACTGGGCATGGTTCAGTACGGCGACGACAGCGAGTACGTGTTCCTCGGACGTGACATGGTCCGCAGCAAAGACTACAGCGAAAGCACGGCTCGCGAAATCGACGCAGAAGTCAAACGCATTATTGACGAGTGTTACACACGCGCAAACGAGATAATCACCGCAAACCGCGACAAGCTTCAGTTGATCGCTGAATCATTGCTCGAGTACGAAACGCTCGACGGCAATCAGGTCGAGGAAATCATCCGAACCGGCAAGCTCACTCCAACGCCAGCCGAAGCCAAGACAGGCCCGCCGACTGGCGCCCAGGCTGCAACGCCACTGCCCGAGATCCCGAAACCTCTGCCGCCAAAACTTCCGCCAGGTCTGACCTCCCCGGCCCCTGCACCAATTTGAAGCGGCCTAAACCGCACATTTCCCAGCCCAGCGTAGCCGGAACCGAAGTTGCCTGAAGGGCACTGCCCCGGCTCCTGCGCCCCCTGATGTAGGCCGGCGGCCAGCCCGACCTCCGAAATACCTGCTACGACTCCGTCTCCGTCGCAAGGAAGAGCGCGCTGATCCCAATGGTTTCTCACGCGCTGCCACGGATGCAGTGGGCGTTGATAGCCGCGAAGCGTTTGGAGTGCGGCAGCTTGCTGCCGCTTTGTCTTCATGCCCAAACAACGTGTCTGTCCCCATATTGCCCCGTTCGATCTCGCCGCTGATCCCAATGGTTTCCCACGCGCTGCTGCGGATGAGTGGGCTTTGGTAGGCGCGAAGCGTTTGGAGTGCGGCAGCTTGCTGCCGCTTTGTTTCTGTGCCCAAACAACGTGTCTGTCCCCATATCGCATATTCCCCATCAACCCGATGGCCGGTCATGCGACCCGTTTCCATCCCGCAAATCCGGCCACCGAACATACACCGGTTGGGTGCGGCGAAGAATCGCCGCGCTCCTGCCGGCGCGTTAGAAGAAACACTGACGGTCGGGAGTGCGGCCGTCCTCGGCCGCATCAACGTGACGACCGACCCTACGACCCGTTTGGATCACGCAAATGCGGCGCCCGGACGTTCACCGGCTGGGGATGCACAAACAACGTGTCTGTCCCCATATCTGCATCCGAGGGTTTCCTCCGCACACTTCGGCAACCGCCGATTAGAACAAGGGGCGATTTGCGCGCCACGCCGCTTTCCCTGAGCAAAACCCAAACAACATGCCTGTCACCCTATTTGCCTTCTTGTTGGATGTGCCAGGGTGGCAGGCAGCGTGTACTGAATCAGTTCATTTTGCCGTCAGCTTTGTCGTTGCCTTTGCCCCCGACATTGGAAGCAGAGGCACCTGCCGGACGGTTTCAAGCGTCGAAGTCGAGATCGGGCGACGGATAAAGGTTCGAGGAAGGAATGAGCGGAGACAGCACAACTATCGGGATTGGATTGCGCTGTGGCGCTTGGCGCGAGCGCGTCAAGCGCCGCGAGCCGGGCAATCCAACGATCCAACTCGAACGTGCCTGGCCGTTCCCAGTCTTTCCGTCACGCAACAGGCAAGAACGGCACCAGTACAGGCAACGACCCCGGCCGAATCGTCAGCGTCGCAGGAGTAAAACCGACCACGTCCCCGTCGATTGCCAGCGGAGCTTGTGGTTCGGAGTCAACCTCCAATCGGGCGCCGCTGAAATAGCGGACTTTTGGATGGCCGGGATGAGTCCCGTGAAACAGCTTCGGCAGATGCACCAGTGCTTCGAGTCGATTCAACCGGTCAATAATGCAGAGGTTCAATTTGCCGTCGTCAGGTCGCGCGCCCGGTGAAAGTCGCATTGAATGTCCACCGGCAAACTCGGTATTGCCTGCACAGACGTGGAAGAGCCGTCCTTTGAACACGCCATGCTCGCTGCGCGCCTCCAGACGGTTCTGGCGGTAGTGCCATAACGCACGAATAAAACCAACCGCATAGCAAAGTCTGGGTCCGAATACCCGCTTCATACCGGCTGTTGTGCGAGCCAGAAGCTCCGCTCCAAACCCTGCAGCGGCAAACATCAGTGCGTGTCTTGTCTGCGCGCCTTGTAACCCACCGTAACGCACCTCAATGGTATCGAAGAATCTTTGTACACCACCAGCCAACGCCTCGAAAGCCTGCTCGACAGATTTGATGCCGAATTGGAGCGCGCCATCGTTTGCCGTGCCCACAGGCAAAATGCCAAGCGGCGTCTTGCACCCGCTGTCGATCAACCCATTGGCCACTTCACTCACCGTCCCATCGCCACCAACGGCCACCACCGCATCAAAGTGGCCTGCAGCATCCCGCGCAAGGGCAACGGCGCGGCCGGGACCATCTGTGTAAGCGATCTGGAGCGACGCACACAACTCCTCCATGCGCTGGCGCAGTCTCGCCCACCGGTGCGCGGACTTGCCGGCACCCGCAGCAGGATTGACGATAACAAAAAACCGATTGGACATACATCCTCCGGCGAACCTCGGTTAACCGTCAGTCAAGGCCTGTGGCCCGGCGCGCCCGTTGAAGCACGACCGAAGCAATCGCGCGTGCTTTTGTCGCGCTGTCACGCAGCACCTGCCTGACGTAATCCAGGTTCTTTGACAACTCTTCTCTGCGGCGCCTTGCTTCGGCGAAATAGGTCCAGTAATACTCGAACAGGGTTTTCTTCAAATCCCCATAACCAAGACCGCCCGCCCGCAGCCTGTCCTCATAATCACGCGCCACTTCCGGGGGCGCCACAAGCCGAAGAATCTGAATCGCAAGATTGCGGTCTGCGTCAGGCTTCGGCTCCGCCGGGCTGCGGCTGTCCATGACAATACTCATGACCTTTTTTCTGAGGACCTTTTCTTCTCCGAAGATTTCGATGGTGTTGCCGTAGCTTTTGCTCATTTTCTGGCCGTCGGTGCCGGGGACGACAGCCACCTCGTCGCGTATGAGCGGTTCAGGAATGACGAATGTTTCGCCATAGATGTTATTAAACTTAATGGCGATGTCGCGCGTGACCTCGACATGCTGTTTCTGATCGCGTCCCACGGGCACAACGTTCGAGTCGTAGATGAGAATGTCCGCCGCCATGAGCACCGGGTAAGCAAACAGGCCGTGGTTGACCTTTTCGAGGTCGTCCTGTGCTAGTTTGGCCTTCTTGTCTTTGTAAGAATGGCAGCGCTCGAGCAATCCCATCGGCGTCACCGTCGAGAGAAGCCACGTCAGCTCGGTCACTTCCGGCACGTCAGATTGCCTGAAGAAAAGAGTGCGCGAAGGATCGAGGCCGCAAGCCAGAAAATCAAGGGCGACGTCGAGGCTGTTTCGGCGCCGCTGTTCGGCGTCGAAAAGCGACGTCATTGAATGAAGATCAGCGATGAAATAGAGGGCTTCGCCCTGCTGCTGCAGTTCAATGGCCGGCTTCATCATCCCGAAATAATTTCCGAGATGAAGCGCACCAGACGGTTGAATACCTGACAAAATACGCACGGACACACCCTAACAGGTCGCCCCGCGCCAATCAACAATTTGGCTTTGAACTTGGCGCGCCTGTTGTACCGTGATTCTGTCATGGGACACGACCCTGAAATGGAGATTGACTCGCTGTGGAACGAATACGGCGGGGTCTTCCGCGAGTTTGACGATCTAACGTTGGCACGTTGGATGGCGCAGACACTCGGCCAGTTGCGCGGCCGCGTGTGGCGTCTGTCGCACCCATTGGTCGCCTGCTACAGGCTGGCGGCCCGGGCCGCCAACGAAAGACAGGTTTGGCTGAAAAGATTGGTCGCTGTCCCGACTGATTACCCGGAATCGGCTTGTTGTCGCGCCCCGCTTTTGCCCCTGCTTACGCGCGACGTTCTTCAATGCGGACTGGCATGCCTCCATTGCGACGGCACTGCAGTCCCTCTGGACGAACTTCCGGCGGACCTTCTGCCACTGATAACCGATTGGGCTGAACAGTACGGGAAAATACACGCCGTGGCACATTGGGACCTGGCGCAACAACGTGAAGTTGCGGATTACGATCATGCATTTGACGCGGCGGCTGAAAAAGCCGAGGAACTACTTTCATTGGCAGGCCGGGAGCTTGCTCCAAGGCTGCTGGAACTTTACCCCGCCGTTGTTTGGGAAGACCAGGACGAGTGCCTCGAGGTGCAGCCCGAGGACATAAAGCTTTAGCCCGGAAACCACCCCGGATTGAACCAACGCGTTTGTCTGCGTTGGCCGGCGAAATTTCCGGGTTAACAAGGCGGTGATTGACTGCAGCCTGTTGTGCGTGATGGTGCACGAAGCGTCGGCGCTTTGTGCCGCACCAACGATTTCATCATGTTTCGGGTTTCTCGATCACGAGCCATGTGCGGCCTTTGGCGGGGATCGTGACCTCGACAGTCACCTGCCGTTGCCGGTCCAGTTCAAGAATTCGAGCATTGCCATCCTCGTGCCGAATCAATGCTCTTTTATCAAGACCCGTGTAATACAGGGGCAGGACCAGGGTTCGCACGACAGGTTCCTGCAGTGGGTTGTAAACCATGGCCAGTCCGCACCGTTTGAGCGCAGGGTTCACATGCAAGAAATAGTCAATGTCCCGCCCGTCAGCGCGCCGCAGATGAATGATGTCAGACTCGAGTATGTCGCGGTATTCCTTGAACCAGCTCACCCAGCGTTTGAGGACGGCCTTGGTTTCCTCGGAATCATAGAGTCTCGGTCCCCGATAGCAGGCTTGAACGCCTGCGCCAAAGTTATTCGCGAGATGCGCTTCGTAATCGGCCAGATGTTCCCTGAGCGGTTCGAGTGTGGCAGCAGCGCCGCCGCCGTGGTATTCGGTCAATGGCACGAACATCCAGCCCATCGTCGGTGTTTTTTCGAATGTACCGTCGTAGATGTTTTGGCGGCCGTGGATCAATTGCTGCGCGCGTGGCAATGACCAGTTGTCTTCGCGGTAGCCCATGCCGGTTTTGCTTGAGCCGGTGAAGAAGTAATAATCTGGCGCATTCACGTACACACCGCGTTCGCGGCACCAGACGTAGAAATCTGCGCTTAACCGCCACTGGGTCCATTGTGAATCAGCCAATCCGCGATGGCCCGGATGAACTGTCGAAGCACACACATCGCCCGGATACGGGCCGTCGTGCTCGATCAGGTCGAGGCCGGTCTTTTCGATGAATTGCTTGATTTGCCTGAGGTAGTTTGTGCCCCAGCGGCTTCCCAAGCACGGCGCGTTACCAAAAATTGCACCGCCCGGCCGGCCGGTTGCAGGATTTATTACGTCATTCGCATCGTCAATCCGCCGACTGCTGAACAACGAATAGGCGCCGACTTCGATTCCTTTGCTGTGCGCGTAGTCCACGTCCGCCTTTATGCGGGCAATGTAGGCCGGGTCTTCGTTTTCCATGTTCAGACCGCTACCGAAAGTGTAGATGATCATTTCGAACCCGACTTCTGCGCACTGATCCACGGCAGCACGGAACGTCTGTGTGTCCGCACTGCGAACGTGCATCATGATCGGGTTTTCGGTGATCCACGGAGCAAGGGCGCGCTGGGCGCGGCGCAACGCCAATCCCTGTCGCTCGCGGCTGTCGCTGTCGTGCACGACCAGCCATGTACGCCATGATTTCCAGGTTTCGCCCGGTGCGAGCGTCACGCCCGGGCCAATCGGGGGGCGAACCAACAGAAGACACGGGGTTTTACGCTCGTAATGGACCTGGGTTTTGTACTCGGGGTCAGACACCCATTCGGTGACCTTGCTCGAGGTTACCGGGTCCATCCCGCCGAAACTGTACTCGCTCATTACCGAAATCGGCGGCAGGCGCCACTTGTTTGTTGGACGTGCATCGACGGCGGATTCGGCTTCGACGGCGGCCAGCACTTCCGTGGTCAGGCGGTCCAGAGTGACGGGTTGGTCAGTGCCGTTGCTGACGGTCAGCCATTTCCCGAGGACGGGCAAGCTGTCGTAAAGCTCGTAATGCACAACCACGGCGAGCCCTTGCGGTGCTGCAGGCGGCGGCGTGTACCGGAAATCAATCGTCACACCAGGCGGTGGCCATGGAAGATTTGCGCTGTGTCGTTTGCGATGCCACACAAAAGGAGCGACCGGTTTGCCTGCCGACCATGATTCCAATCGAAAAGCGTTCGTGGCTTCGCGCATCTCATCAAGCCACTCTGGCAGCAGATAGGCGTGATCAGGTTGACCGACCAAACCGCCGACGTTGTAGTCGTGACCATTCAGGGTCACAACTGCTTCTGGCCTGACTGCGCGCAACAAACTGGCGCCGGTCATTAGGTTGTCCAACGCGACTGTCGCCCCATTCGGTGATAATCGGAATATGCGCCGAATCAGTCCGTTGCTCAGCACGATTTCGTTTGTCGAAGTTCCTCTGTCGATTTCGGCACGGTGTTCCGTGGAACTGAGCAGCCAGTCATCCTGTGCGAGCAATGGCAGGTCAAACCGGTGCAATTGGGCGCGGCCTGTGAGCGCCATCACCCCTGATAACACAAGCAGCAACCGCGCCGTCAGGAATCCTCCGATCCGCGCCACGAAATACTGGATTCGAGTTTTAATCACGCAGGGAGCGTAAAGCCTTGCATGGCCGGGTCAATCTCCGTTCGCCATCGTGTTCCAGCGCCCGGGCTTGCAGAACTGCGCCGCACAGGCGCAACTGAATGGCAGCTTGACAAGAGGTCAGGTCCAGCCAATTTCACGGTGTGAGTTTTGCACGGCGTAAGTTCATCGTGACTGGCGGGATAGTATTGGCCGGAGCGGCCGGAGGGGCCGCATGGCTCAGTTCGTCTTCTTCGAGGCTCGCCCGATTCGCCCGGCAATTGGCTCGTGATGTTCCCCGTTCGCCGACTGCACCGCAGTTCAAACCAACTCCAGGAACGTGGCCTGAGAACGCCATTTCAGCGTGTTGGATTGGCCATGCCACCGTGTTGATTGGGTTCTATGGGGTGAACATTTTGATCGACCCTGTCTTCAGCACGCGGGTCGGCATTGGCTTTGGCGTGGGCACAATCGGCCCAAAACGCTACGTCGCGCCTGCGCTCACAACGCAAGAGCTTCCGCGAATAGATCTGCTGCTCATCTCGCATGCTCACATGGACCATTTGGACATCCCGTCACTGCGCAGACTGCGGCCGGACACTTCTACCGTGACGGCGCGCGGGACTGCGGACCTCTGCACAAGCGCGGGGCTGAAATCGGTCACTGAAATCGGCTGGGGCCAAACCGTTCGCTGTGGGTCAGCCCGGGGTGAGATTGTCATTGAAGCGTTCGAAGTGAAACACTGGGGACGCCGCTGGCCGAGCAAACGCGATCGGGGATACAACGGCTACATTCTGAGGCGGGAAGGCCGTGCTTTGTTGTTCGCGGGCGACACGGGTTACACCGCTGCTTTTGCAGAGCTAAAAAGCAGGGGGCCGTTTGACCTGGCTCTGATGCCCATCGGCGCGTACAACCCATGGATTCGCAACCATTGCACGCCCGAAGAAGCCGTCAGAATGGCCGACCTCGCCGGCGCAAAGAGAATTGCCCCGATTCATCACAAGACATTCAAGTTGAGCGAGGAACCGATGGACGAGCCCTTGGAGAGGTTCGAGCAAGCCCTTCGGAGTGAGCCCGATCGCATCGCGTTTCGGCACATCGGCGAAAGCTGCTGCATTAGTCTTTGATCAGCGTTTCTTTTACAGTATCGGGCATGGCGGGATCGTGGGGCACCGAGTTGAAAGTCACCAGCAGCATGGGTCTTGTGCCAATGCTCTTGAAGGCGTGCGGTACTCCGGGCGGGATTATGAATCGCCGCGCTTCCCCCTCATGCACGAGATAGTCCTTCACGACGTCGTGCTCTTTTAATCGGACCAGAGCCTCGCCGGTGACGACGACTGTTTCGGTTCCGATCTTATGTGTGTGATTTCCCCGAATGCAGCCGGGTTCGGTTAACACGATATGCACATTGCGTTGTTGTTGAATGAGGTCGCTCCCGATTGGCTCGAACAAAAGTCCGCGCTGATCGATCACGCATCGGACCGGTTCAACAACTACTGCTGTTTTCATGATGCTTTACCCTGTGGTGGGCTGCAGGTTTCCGGGCTGGAGCGGTCGGCCCGTCAGACGCTCGTAGGCTTCGATGTATTTCTGTTGTGTGCGCGCGACAACGTCCGGGGGCAGCGGCGGTGCTGGCGGGGTTTTGTTCCAATTGATAGATTCGAGGTAATCGCGCACAAACTGTTTGTCAAAGCTCGCCTGGGACCGGCCAGGTTCGTATGTGTCGGCCGGCCAGAATCTGGACGAATCGGGCGTGAGCACTTCATCTATGAGAATCAGTTGTCCGTTGTGCAATCCAAACTCGAACTTGGTGTCGGCAATGATGATTCCCCTGTCCCTTGCGTAATCCCGCGCGCTGCGATAAAGGGTCAAACTGTAATCACGCACCTGATTGGCTAGATTCGACCCGAGGAGAGACTCGACACGGTCAAAGGGAATATTCTCGTCGTGGCCGGTTTCAGCCTTTGTTGCAGGGGTGAATATTGGTTCGGGCAATTCGTCGGCTTCACGCAACCCCGGCGGTAGCCTTATTCCACAGACAGTTTGAGAAGCCCGGTATTCCTTCCATCCTGAGCCGGCAAGGTACCCACGCACAACGCACTCGACAGGTAAAGGCTTGGCCTTCTTGACGACCATCGCTCGTCTTGCGAGCAACTGGGCGTACGGCGCAACCCGTGCTGGCAACGGGTCTGTCGGCCCGGCAAGGAGCTGGTTTGGAACAAGACCGGCAAATCGGTCAAACCAAAAGAATGATAACTGCGTCAGAACCTCGCCTTTCCGCGGTATGCCGTTCGGCATAACACAATCAAAAGCAGAAATCCTGTCGGTCGCCACGAGCAACAACGCGTCATCGAGGTCGAACACCTCGCGGACTTTCCCGCGGCGCAGCTTTGGAATGCCAGGAATATCTATGTTCAGCAACGGTTCGGATGTCATGGCGTGATGATGACGTGTCTTTTGTCGATGTCAAAGGGCTAGTACTTGTCAGCTCCGACCCGGAACTCTGTACTTGCAAGCGATCTCTTGACTGCAAGTAAAACCGGGTTCCGGAGCCAGAGGATGGGTCCGGAACCCGGGGAGCTTTCAGAGTACAACTGAGGAATTGCGAGGATACTCCGACCCCGACCGGTACTGAGCCGGAGCCGGAAAGCCTTTCAGGATTCAAAGAACAACCGCACCTATGACCGGCACCAACATTTTGTGTCTTAGGCCAAACAAATACCCCGTCAGCCTTGTGTCAAGCAGCCGCGCATGAAGTATAACGGTTTCTAATTGTAAGTTTTCATGAAAGGAAGCGCTCGCCGTGTCAGCGGCGGAACGGAATTTCGGGAAACCCGTTGGTTTGGGAATGCATTTTGTTCTGGCTGACTTGTCTTCCTGAACTTCGCCTCAAAACGCCTTCTTCTTTCTTTGTCATCCGCTCAGGTTCTATTCAGGGATTGAGCCTTGATTCTATTTTGCCGGTGGTGGGGTTTTTGGCTGGCGACGATTTCTAGGTCAAAACGACGCAAGGGCTGTTGTTCTCTGGATCCTCTGGGACCTGTGGCGCAATGGTGACAGGCTACCCCGATACCCCGACAAAACCCTCCGCTTTGCCAGGGAGCCTCGCCAACCCACTTGCCCCGTTTGACTCTCGGAGTGTGTTGTGCGATTTTACGCACAAATAGAGGGACAGACACTCTGTTTGGGCGCCCGAGGTCTTGACGCGGGCTGCCCAGCAGTCGATCGTGAGGCACGGCTGCGAGCCTGTCGCCCTGTTGCAAGGAGAAGAACAAGACAAATCAAGGAGGTTGTAATGAGACTAAACAGAATCAAACTTCAGGCAGGTGATAAAGGAAGGCTGGAAACTGAGTTTTGGGGCTGCTCTGACGTTTAAGGTCAGGCACATAACAGAGCGATCCAGTAAGGGCTGGTAGGAGTAAGTCGAGCAAAGGAGGCAGAGGCGTTTTCAGAGATCTGAGTCATTGGAGGCCGAAGACCTGGTTAAGGCGATCGGCGATGGGGGATTGTTTTCACATGTTGTCATCGCCGACTTGGTCCGCTTGGTGATCACGGTGAGATTCGCAGTGGAAGGGGCGTTCAAGTCGGCTGAATAGGCGTCGTCGCGCCACATCTGAAGTATCCCGGGACCGTCATCGCGGGACCGTCGTGAGGGGTTGGTGAGGGTTTTGCGCTGGCGGAGCAAATAGAGTGACAGACACAATGTCAATGCTTGTGGAGTGTCCGAGGACCGTTGAGTGCCATTGGGGGGGGTGGCGCTGACCGAGCAAATAGAGTGACAGGCACAGTATCACCTTGATCAACCCCCCTCGACGCGGCGCGGATACAGTAACTCCCAACCACATGCAACTCTTCCAGCTAAAGGCGGGACTCGAATAACCACGGGCGTCGCATCGCTCAAAGTGCGGTACAACCGATCGCAGTTAGAGTTCTGCGTTTACGCGGAAAGCTGAGACTGATGCATCTTTAGTTGGACATCGTTTCCAACTCGATCACCGCGGAGCTTCGAGGCGGCAGGACGAACGAAAAAACAGAATCGTCCTTTTGAAGGCTCGAGAGTTTCTCGCGGTGGTCTTCTTCAAGACGCCATATCGCGAGGTTTCCGGGCAATTGCCATGACTCCCTATCGACGGGTACTTCCAAATTCAGGGGCTCGTCGGCGATGCTCGCCAGCACAATTGCCACTTGCCCATCCGAAGCGCGCCACGCACTCGACAGGGCCAGTGGACTTTCTTTTTGGTAACTTCGTGGTCCGCTCCTTTGGCCCGCGTAGATGGAAAGACGGGAGATGTCGAGAATGGCACTGGGCACGCGCAACCTTGGCGGTCGCAAGAAAACGCCGCGGAGCAGATACTTGGTTGCTCGATTGCGGATCTTTGCGAGATGAACCGCATATTTCATTTCTTCAGTTCGCTCTTTTAAATGTGAGGGAAGGAAATTGGCAACGGTTGGTTGTTGTCCCCAGACGAATGCCCGGGCTTGTTCGAGGTAAAACTGCAGGGAGAATTTCCTGTCCAAAAGCTTCAGCGGCTCAGCAGGAGCGAACTCTGATGGCCACAACTCATCATAAGGCGGCATGGTGAGCGACGAATAGTTGCCGTACGTGACCGCGAAAGGGTGATAGACAGCCGTGAAAAGCGGAACTGGCTCCCAACCGTCAGGGTCAGCATAGCGTTCTCTGCTGACCTGCAGACTCAACATCAGATCGAGATGCGGCAACCACGATTCTCCGCATCCTTCACCCGCAAGGGCAGGCTGGGGGTTGAAACAATTGTTGGCGGGTTTGCCGCACCGCCGTCGGATGTCATCAACCAACAAGCCAAAACCCTTGATCCAATAAGTTCCACCACCGAGAGGATGGCCGTGAGAAGGGTCGTAGCAAGCAAGGCTTGTGCATGCTTGATCCATGTAGATGCCGTCAACGCCCAACTCACAAACGGCGCGCTCGACAAGACCGGCATACTTGCTTCTCCAAAACTCAGTGCCCATGCACATCGACGCGCATGGCGCGCGAGTGAAAGTGTTGTACACCTCTGGGCGAACCTTGCCGTCGAGTCCTTTCACGGCGTAGCGTTCCGCCCGTTCGGCAACCCAGCTTTCGGTTGTCATTCCCCACAACCGCTGATTCATGTAAACCAGGGCGTGCAGGTTTTGTCGGTGGGCATCCTCAAGAGCTTGTCCGAACTTGTCTGGTCCTTCGCGTGGCGGCAAGTACTCCGGAAATCCCATGTCATAGGCGCAACCGTGCCACCAGTGCCAAAACACGCTCACCGGCAGCCCAGACTCGGCTTGCAGGACTGCTGCCGGCCGGAGCACTTGATCGGAGCGGCCCCTGTTCCACACCCAGAGCCCGGTCTGCAGCACCCAGGATGGAACTGCGCCTTGAGCCAGGCGGCTGCTGGTTGCCCATGTCTGATTCGTTGCCCATGATCTGTACTGTTCAGCGGCTGCAAACCAGTCGCCGTGGAACGTCCCCAACACGACGTTGTAGGGAAGCGTCCAGCGAGGCGATTCTGCGCCTGCCGATTCCGGCAGGTGCACAAGCTCAAATCCTAGACTCCGGTTCGTGCCGCCAACCCAGACAAAATCTTTCCTATACGATGCAACATCATCGCACGCCAAGTATAACCCCGCGCCCGGTTGAGCGCAAAATGCCGCAAACTGCATGGAAAGATGCCCGGGATATGACCAAACGTGCCGTGTGCTCTCGGCGCTCGAGCCAGCAAGCACTCGACGCGGATCAAATGTGATTTTGCCCAACCACTCCGGCACTGCCAGGCTTTCATTTGTCTGGCGCACAAGATTTGCGACCATGGGAAACCGCACTTCTCGGAGTGTAACGTCCGGCGGCATATCAACTCGAATATGCCATCGGCTCAGTGGCATTCCCTCCTCCAATTGCACATTGACTGTGACCGACATGCCACCCTGTGCAATATGACCAAACTCGGTCCAACTGAGTCTTAGACTCGGTTTGGCACTTGTGACAACATCACACGCGAACCTTTTAGCCGATTGTGGCGTGACCCTGAGTGCGCCATCTGCTGTTGCGCATCGCAATTCCCACAAATCCGCAAAACCAGTACTATCGCCGACGAGGTTCACATCTGACGCGACATCACGCAACTCGGCAATACTGCCGTGCACAGTGTCCACGGCGATCTTGAGTGTTCCATTCGAGATTTCGTGCGGGCTTCGCGCTTGGACTGTTTGAGTGATTGCTTGGGTGGCTACAGTGACCGCTGCAACCAACGCCACGAGCGCAGCAGCCGTTTCTCGACCGGCAAACGTGCGCAGCCCGGCGCAGTTGGAACCGAATGTTTCTCCCGAGATGATTGTGCAGCTTGAAGGCAGACAGGTCTGCCGCGCGGCCTTGCTTACGGTGGCTGTGCATGCGGCGAGTGTGGCATTTCGAAGTCGATGACCAAACATTTCAAGGCGGGATTTTCGTATAACGTCTGAGTATCTTCTATGTCCGCGCACGGCACAATGGTGTCCCAAGGCCTGTTTCGAGTGAAGTTCAAGTTGTCTTGGCTCAGCGCGTGCGCAAGCGGAAGAAACACACCGGCTCGGTTGTCAGCAGAGTGGTCCGATACTGATTCTCTCCGACGTTTTCGACCTCGGCTGGAATCATGGTCCACTCGCTCAGGTTGGTGGAAAACTCGACAGCGACGGGTGTGTCAGGGGGCGCCATCCACCACAGGACAATCTGAAGTTCTGGACGCATATGGCCATGCCAGTTGGCGTCGGAGGCGACATCTCCGCTCGAAACGCTTATCAACTGGATTTGAAGTTCCTGTCCATTGCCTGGCGCAGGGCTGCCCCGTTGCGGTGTCATCCCTTTTCTCTGAATGAACCACGCCGTGCCCTCAGCACCTGAGCCGTAACCAGAACCGCCGCGAACGGACAGTTTATCTGGCGTGAAGGTGATTACATCCTTGTAGTAGATCGCGATGCGACCGCCGCCACCGCCGCCGGCATAGCCTCCGCCGTTGCCACCGTTGGCTTGGATCAAGCCGCTGCCACTCAGTGTGTCAGTGCTGATCTTGACGCCGCCGCCACTTCCACCGCCGGCCAACCAGCCTCCATCGCCGCCGTTGGCCAGTATCTTACCTTCCAGCACCAAGCTCTGAGCCGCGATCCGCACCAGACCACCTCCACTGCCACCGGAGCCACCCTCTGATCCGCCTCCGCTGCCAAGCTCGTTTGGATCAGCCTGGTCACCGTACAGAGAATTGATTGTGCCGCCGACGTTGCCGAACGCGCCGCTACCACCGTAGCTGCCCCCGTTGCGCTTCGAGCTCCCGCCTTCAGTGGTGTTGCCCAGAGTACGGCCCTGGTCGCCAGTGTTTCCACCGCTGTGACCACCCAAATACCCGCGGCTGCTCACATCAATCCGACTGTTGGTCGAAATCACCACTGTTCCGGCTGCAATCTCGAGCCGTGGTTCATCGCTGAGCCCAGCCGCCGGATGTGTCAATACCGCCCCGTTGGTCAATACCAAGCCAGCCACAGTCAGATTGGTCGTCGAAACCACCGCACCGTCCAATACCAACTGCGCATCTGCCTCGATGCTCGGCAAAGGTGTCTCCCGACCT
>JAAYVR010000059.1 GCA_012517065.1 Verrucomicrobiota bacterium
AACGTGTCTGTCCCCATATCGCGTCACAAAGATTCATTCCGACGAGAAGTCGGGGCGAATGTGCTTGGATGGGCATTGTGCCAACCACGAAACACACGAAATACACGAAAACTTTGCTGTGATAGTCCGGGCTTTCAGCCCTTGAATTGTGGAAGGTGATCTCGAGATGGCCCTTATCGTGGGGCTTCACCCCACGCTGGTATGGACCGCGCCGTTGGCGCTTCGATGACCGATCATGACAACCCCATTGTGCATGGCGGCGTAGTTGATTGTTTCAGCCGTGAACGCCCCTGACTGTGTTCCAGACCGTTGGTGTTCGTGGACCAGTAACTCGAGGGCCGAAGGCCCGGTCCTATACCAGCCTGGGCCAGCGGCCCAGGTCACAGGCCCAAGATCAGTATCAATAAGGGCTGAAAGGGTCCCGTCCTGAAATAAGTTGACAGGCATGAAACGAATATTTGATGTTGACAGAGCTGTGGTGCGGTACAGTGAAGCGTTCAAAGTGGCGGTGGTGCGGGAGTTGGAGCAGGAGGGACGAGGCACGGCGGAAGTATTGCGCGACGGCTGGTACTCCACCGGCGACATCGCGGCGCTGGACGAAGACGGCTTTCTGCAAATCACCGACCGCCTGAGTCGGTTCAGCAAGATTCGCGGGGAAATGGTTCCGCACGTCAAGGTCGAGGAGAAACTGCACGAACTCGCCAGCGCGACCGAACAATCCTTCGTCGGACCAGTGTGGCCGATGGAGAGAAAGGCGAGCGACTGTTGGTGTTGCACAAGCTGCCCCAGGCACAATTGCAGTCGTGCCGGGAGAAACTGGCGAAGTCCGACCTGCCGAGCTTGTGGCGGCCACGCGCGGATTGCTTCTTTCATGTGGACGCCTTTCCGGTCCTAGCCCGCATATTTCATACCCTGAACAGTCTGCGAAACGGGTGTCTTCAAGCAACCAAGGAATATGCGGGCGCTCGGAAATCTCACCGGAATGAAGCTTTGGGTGTTTTGGGCTGGTCAAGCGGTGAGATTTCCGGGCTAGGCTCAGGCAAGCTGGACTTGCGGAAGGTCAAAGAGTTGGCTGCAGCCATGTCCGTCTGACTGGGTTTCGCCGCGACTTGGAAGACCCATCCGGCGCGCGCGCCCGTGTCCGCAGCAATTTGCCCTGAACCAGGAAGGGCAATGCCCCCTGAAAGTGGGGCCATAATTGCATTGACGCCCATGATTCGGGTCCACATTTTTCGATTAACGCTCGCAAGCGCATGTGCCATAGAATCCGGCTGTAAATGACCCGAAGAACCAGAAAGGACAAGAGCCATGCAACGCGCCAATGTTACTGTGCTCCTGGTCGCGATGGCGACCACGTTCGTTGGCTGTGTCACCACGCCGGAATTCCGCCCGGAAGCAATCAAAGCGTATGAATACCGCCAGTTCCCGGAGTACGGCGGCTACTTCCCCATCCAAGCCATCACGAACCTCGGACGCACTGGGATTGTCCGGGCCGATTGGGTCGTACCGGTCAAAGGCCCGGACGGCAAGCCCGATTACACGCCCCCGGCCAGCCGTGATGAGGCCGAGCGCCGGGTTTGCCGAACCGGCAAGCGGGAACGCCAACTCATTGAGCCGCTGGCCGTGCCACTCCAGCCCGTGGCTTTGGGATTGGGCGTGGCGACCGTTTTGGGCCTGGCCCCATTCATTCTTGCGAGTCGCCACGAGGCGGAAAAAAACGTTGGTGTCGAGATCACGATTCAGGTCACCGATTCCGACGGCAGGCCATTACCCGGCGCGCGAGTGAGGGAGTTCCCCTCGCTCTTGGTGTATCCGATTTACGCCGACGCCGTCGGCCGACGCAGCTTTGCGCCGCCGAGGCTCCAGGCGTACGAGGTCAGTTCAGATTCGATTGCACTGTTGGCGGAGCATTTGCCCATCCACTTGGGCAGAGACACATCCTGGGCAGTGACAGACAGAGCAGACCTGACGGATGGTTTCACGCAGCGGGCAGACGCCAATGGGCGGATCACCTACACAAGCATCGCCCTGGCGCGCGTGCGAGGAAGACAGGAAGGCGGGGAGGAGCAAGCTTGGATTACCCCACCACCGCCGCTGAGGCTTAACCTTTTTGTTTGGGCGGCAGGTTTCACACCCGCAGTTTTCAAGACACCCGCCGTGCGAGCCAAGGACAAGCTCAGCTTTACGGTTGCGCTCCAGTCACTGCCCAACTGCGCGCACATCGCTCAAGCGGCCGGTGCTTTGGGAAACGTGCCGCAACGCATTCGCGAGGCCATTCACCCGACCATGTGGTCAAGCTACCCATCCAAAGTCGAAGTGCCTTTGTTGAAACCGCTCGTCCGCGATTTGGAGCAATGGGCGCGGGACGAGACGCTGCCCGGCTACCTGCGCTGGAACGCCGTTGACTTCCTGCAACGCTTGACATGGGAGGTGCCCCACAAGGAAAAGGCCCTGCAACAAGAGGTCAAGGCAGCTTTGGCACGCGCCGAGACAGGAGCCGCAACGCTGAGTCCGTATCTGAGCGATGCCGCTCCCAATCCGTGGCGTGCGTTGAGCGAAGCGGAAATGCTGTTCCGCAAGTTGTCCGAGACGGGTCTGGGCCCCGGCCCTGCAGCGCAAGCCAGGACCGTGCTGGCTGAGGGCGACGCGACTTTGCCCGGCCTGCCGTTGTGGGACAACCTCCGTGCGGTCGTCGCGCTGGCCGAGGGCGACAGGGAACAGGCGGCAACCTTGTCGCCCGGTTTGGACCATCACCATTTTTTCAGGCTGTTTTACGGCTTGGAAGTCCAGCCACAACCGGTCAGGGGCGGGCTGGGGGAATGAAATGCCGCGCGGCACAGGGCGGCAAACCGGGCCGGGAACGAACCAACCACACCAGTCAGCGAGTCATGAAAGTGCGATCAGATGATCAAGAGCGAGACGGGCAGACCACGGGCAACCAACTTTGCGCGGCGCGAGCGCAGCGGCGGAAGCTCTAACGGCCGCGGGCGCAGCATCGCCTTATGCGCAGCACAACCAATCGCCGTTAGAGTCCCGCGTTTACGCGGAACAGCGCTTTACATTCCACAACACAAGAAACAAAAACCCGGCCTATTCAAGACCCTTTCGCGTATTCCGCGTTTTTCGTGGTTGAAACCAATGAAAACCATCGGTTGCTCCTTCCCAAATCCGTTCGGTTCCATGACGCTATTCCGCTCAGCCCGCAAATATCACCGCCTGACCAGACCACGAGGCCCAAAGATTCATTCCGATGAGAATTCATGGCCAGTGGGCTGGATGGACATTGCATCAACCACGAAACACACGAAATACACGAAAACATTGCTGGGATGGTCCGGGCTTTCAGCCCTTGGATTGTGGGAAGTGATGTCGAGATGGCCCTTGTCGTGGGGCTTCGCCCCACGCTGGTATGGACCGCGCCGTTGGCGCTTCGATGACAGACCGAGACAACCGACTTGTGCACGGCAGCGTAGTTGATTGTTTCAGCCATGAACACCCCTTACAGTGTTCCATACCGTTGGTGTTCGTGGACCAATGCCTCGAGGGCCGAAGGCCCGGTCCCATACCAGCCTGGGCCATCGGCCCAGGTGACGGGCCCAAGATCGGTATGAATGAGGGCTGAAAGCCCGGATCATGC
>JAAYVR010000005.1 GCA_012517065.1 Verrucomicrobiota bacterium
CCATACGCCCTTTTTTTCATCTCGTTGAAAGTTGTACGTTGTACGTTGCGCGTTGAACGTTCCCGATCCGTGGCCCGGTCTGGTTGCCCTTTCGATAACGCTCAACGCTCAACGTTCAACTCGCAACGGTCAAAGGGACACAGACCCTTGGCATGGCACTCTGTACTTCGTGCCCGACACACCGTCGTTTCGCCCGGTAATAGGCTGGCGTTTTCTGAGTCGAAATCCGATTGCCTGCAACACCCAGTCAACACTAATCTTCAGACAAAAAGTCATACTCGCTGCTTTCCGAAAAGGCCCGTTACAGCCGCCAGCCAAAACAAGACCAAGTTTGACATATGAAAGAAAAACCAACTGGTATCAGTCGCCGAAAAGCTCTCGCTGGTGCTGGCACAATCGCAGCCACGCTCGTAATGAGCGCTGCTGGCAACGCCGGTGAACAGACTTCATCAGAACCCACCCCCCAAGTCGGTCGTCGTCCACGCGGAAGCCGATTGGCGGACGTCATCGCGGCAACGCCGTTTGTCGATACGCACGAACATCTCGTAGAAGAAGAACGCCGAATCAACTGGTCGGGCCCCGTCGGCGGTGTGCCATGCAACGATTGGGCGCTGTTGTTTTCACATTACCTTGACTCCGACCTGCAGGTCGCAGGTCTCTCGGGTAAAGATTATGCGGCACTGATCTCTCCAGACACACCGCTCGATCGCAAGTGGGCACTTGTCGAACCACACTGGCCCGCAGTCAATAATACCGGTTACGGCCAGGTAGTCAGAATAGCTGTCCGCGAACTTTACGGCGTGGACGAAATCAATGCGCGCACGATTCCCCGGATAAATGAGAATTACAGGTCGCTCATCAAGCCCGGGTTCTACGCCAAAGTGTTGCGCGAGCACGCCGGAGTGGAATCATGCCAGGTGAACGCTCTGGACGCGCCGTTCAGGGAAACCAGCCAGCCCCTGCTTCTGATGCAGGACATCAGCATTCTCTCACTTGGCTCGGCCAACGCAAATCTCTGGCGGTCGTTGCCAGACAGCTCCGGCCAAAAGGCCCAAGATTTGGCTGGCTGGCATCGGGTCATTGACGATTACTTCGCCAAATACGCGCCCTATGCGGTGGCGGCCAAAACCCAGATTGCCTATTCCAGAAGGCTCGATTTCGCAGATGTGCCCGCTGAACAAGCAGAGGCGCCTTTCAAAAAGATTCTCGCCAAAGAACCCGTCACCCCGGCCGAAAGAAAAGCGCTCGAAGATCACCTGTTCTGGTACTGCGTGCGCCAGGCAACAAAACACGGGCTGCCGGTGAAAATGCACACCGGTTATTACGCCGGCCACGGCGGAATGCCGCTGGACCGCGTTGTCCAGAACCCGGCCGATGTCTCGAACCTTCTGCGCCAGGCACCCGATACCACTTTCGTCCTGATGCACATCGGGTACCCGTGCCAGGAACAAATGATCAGCCTCGCCAAGCATTACCACAACGCTGTCATCGACATGTGCTGGGCATGGATCATCAGCCCAACTGCATCTGAGCGTTTCGTCAGAGATTTCCTCGTGACCGCCCCCGCCAACAAGTTGCTCACCTTCGGCGGTGATTACATCCCTGTCGAATGCGTCGTTGGCCATGCAGCAATCGCACGCCGCGGCCTCACCCGGGCTCTTGAAGGATTGGCGGCAGACGGCTGGTTGTCCCGCTCAGACGCAATTGACCTCGTCGAACCTCTCATGCGCGGCAATGCCCGCCGAATCTTCAACCTCGATCAAAAAGAACGCGCACTTGCGAACGTGCCATGGCTGAAAAGCAAGTCTTAAGCTTGCCTCTTGGAGCATCAATTCAGAAGACCAGTCTGTTGTCCTCATGCGCTTTCCGCTTGGGGCAGGCACGGTTGATCGCCCCGCCTTTGAAATGTGCGGAGTTCAAGGCGTTTTCAAAAGCGAGCGTTAGTTTTCAGCGGGCAACACCACAGCGCCACCACAGCCCGTTTCCCGAATCAATTCTCGCCGGAAAATGAAAAGCTGCATGCCCGATTATCCCACAGGTGTCATCGAAGGTTTCTACGGCAAACCATGGACAGACACCGAGCGATTCATGCTGTTTGATTGGTTGCAAACCTGCGGTCTCAACAGTTACATCTACGCACCCAAAGACGACCTGAAACACCGCGCCGCATGGCGCGAACTCTATAGCGATTCCGAAAGCAAAACCATCCACTCTCTAATCCGAGCATCCAACAAGCGCGGGATTAGCTTCTCTTACGCAATCGCCCCCGGCCTCGATATGAGGTTTTCCGCAGATTCCGACCTTGACGCACTCCGAAACAAGCTGGCACAGGTCATCAAGATGGGCTGTCGCTCCTTCGCTTTGCTGTTCGACGATATACCGGCACGGTTGGCTCCGAATGACCGCAAAAGATTCGGATCACAAGCGTCCGCTCAAGCGGCCACCGCCAACAGTCTTTGCGAATGGCTGGGCCGACAAGCAGCCGGATCCACATTGTTTTTTTGTCCGACCGTTTATTGTGGTGCAATGGCACGCCCAAATGTCTCTCACTCGGAATACCTGCGCGAGCTGGGGGATAAACTGCACCCCGCAATCAAGGTCTTTTGGACCGGCCCAGACATCATCTCAGGCGAAATACCAGTGGATTCAATCCGCGAATTCCGCTCTGTCTTGAGACGCCGTCCGGTCATTTGGGATAATCTCTACGCCAACGACTACGACATGCGCCGTCTCCACACCGGGCCTTACGCAGGGCGCCCTCCCTCCCTCAAGGCCGAAACAAACGGCATACTCCTAAACCCGAACTGCCAATTCCACGCCAATTTCGTGCCAGTCCACTCTTTCGCGTCATGGCTGCGCGCACCGGCAAGAACAAATCTGCAGCCCGCATGGAATCGCGCCATCCGCACATGGCTCGCCCAATTCCAGATTCGCCAACCGCATAAGATAAGCTTCAAGGCGTTGCGCCTTTTCTGCGATTTTCTCTATTTGCCAACCAGCCCGGGACCCGGAGCGACACAGTATTTGCACGATTTGCAGATGCTGCTCCGCACGCCGCCTTCCCACTGGGCCGGCCGGTATGAAAGGTTCCAGCGCACTTCCCGCCTCATTCTCACCTTGTTCGACAGCTTGCTTCATATCCAGAACAGGGATTTGCTCCACGCCCTCTATGCCCACGCATGGGAACTGAAAGAACGTGTTCTGCTGCTTCAAGCATGGGCGAACTGGCGAAAAGCGAATCCCGATACGACAGAGAAATTTGCTCCCGCAGAATTCTCGCCCGCTCTTCTCCGCGGCAGCACCTGCGCTGAGCTCGACCGAGTTATCGCGGAGATTCTTGCCGGATCACAATAGGCGGGTGCGCGCAACGTGAACGCACGCCGATTGAGAAGTGTAACCGAGGACTTCAGTCTGCGGGTCTTACGCTTTAACAACAAGCGCGTATGGGCGTGGTCATAAACAACGACACCCAAGCCCGCCTCTGCGCCTCGAGAATCATCGGGCTGGCCTTCACGTGGCTTTGAGTCATTACACGGAACCAGCCCGGAAATCTCGCCGCCTGACAAGACCAAGACACCGGAAGCCGCATTCCAGTGAGATTTCCGGGCTAAACCTTGGCGATCGGCATGGATCAAGCTAATTTCATCCCGTGATGCGAACGGCCTGCACTGCACACTATTTGCGCCGATGGCGAATACTCGCTGCAATCGCCACGCTGGCGGTTTTCCTCATCAACGCTTACGCAAAGCAGATTCGACTCAGAAATGAGACAATCGACACCGAGCCGCCGAGCGCCAAAGCGACGGCTCTCATGTCTTCGACAGCACCCGTCTCCGGGCTTTACTTGGTCCAGCTCTCCGAGCCGCTCAGACCCGAGTGGAAAGCCCAACTGCGAAACCTGAATGTCGAACTCCTCCGTTTTGTCCCCGAGGACGCTTACATCGCATTCTTCAATTCAGCATCAATCCAAAAACTCCGCGGCACGGGGTTTGTTCGTTGGATCGGACAGTACAAGCCCGAGCACAGGCTCGACCCACGCCTCAGCCGCGCCTTGTCCACCGGCAGTCCGAAAATCAGCCTGAATGTCAAGTTGCTGCTCTCGCCCCTCGCGTCGCCCTCGGAAGCGACCCGACTGGCACGTTCGCTCGCCAGTTCACAACGCCCAACCACATACCCGTTCGGTTCCACTGTCACCGGCACAGCCACGCTGGCACAACTCGATGCACTGGCACGATCGCCGTTGGTATTGTGGATCGAACCCGCCCCGCAAATGCGCCTGTTCGACGAAATATCGACAAAGATCGTTTGCGGCGATGATTTCGAGTCGGGCACCCCAGCAATCGCACATCAGCTCGGCTATGACGGCAGGGGGGTAATCGTCGCCGTTCCAGACAGCGGTTTTGATACCGGCGATGCAGACTACCTTCACCCGGACCTCGAGGGCCGAGTTGACGCGTTTTTTGCCTATGGCGGGTTACCCGACGCCTCTGACGAACACAGCCACGGCACGCATGTCGCCGGCATCATTGCAGGCAACGCTGCCACAGGCGAACAAGACGAACTCGGGTTCTTCTATGGATTGGGCGTCGCACCCGGCGCACATCTTGTTATCCAGCGCATCTTCGACGCCGTAGGCGAGTATTACCCGCCGGATACATTCGCCCAACTCACCCAAGACGCGGTCCGAAACGGCGCTGTGATAGGCTCGAATTCATGGGGCGACGATACCCAGGGCCAATACGACATCAGCGCCGCAGAATTCGATGCGCTTGTCAGGGACGCTGACCCGGACACGCCCGGCGCACAACCGTTCATCCTTGAATTCTCCGCTGGCAACTCAGGGCCAGCACGCCAAACAATCGGCTCTCCCGCCGTCGCAAAAAACGTCATCGCGACCGGCGCATGCCAGAACAGCCGCCCTGAATTCTTTATTTACGGCGATGGCCCGGAAGTTACAGCCGATTTCTCGAGCCGCGGCCCCTGTGAAGACGGCCGAATCAAGCCGGATTTAATGGCACCCGGAACATGGATCGCATCGCTCAAATCCAGCTACGCCAGCGACGAGTTCGCATGGGCCCCAATAGACTCCTACTACATGTACCAGGGCGGGACCAGCCAGGCCGGACCGCACGTTTCAGGTGCCGCAGCAATCTTCGTCCAATACTATCGCCAAACCCACGGCGGCGTCACACCGTCTCCCGCCCTTGTCAAAGCAGCTCTCATCAATTCAGCAGATGACATGGGCTTTGGCTATCTCGTGGACGAAGAAGGCAATGTCGAAGTCGTCGGTGACACCGATCCCGTGCCAAACCGCGATGAAGGCTGGGGCAGAGTCAACGTCGAAAACCTGATCGCAGGCGATCTGCGATTCGTTTTTGTCGAGCAGGGACCCAGGTTAACAACCGGTCAGACTTGGGAACAGCAAGTCGTCGTGGGCCCCAACTCGCCTCTCAAAATCACCATGGTTTACACCGACGTTCCAGGTTTGCCAGCCGCTATCCCAGCCCTCGTCAACGACCTTGACCTCGAGGTCATTGGCCCCGACGGCGCGTTGTACCGCGGCAACGTGTTCCTTAACGGTGAAAGCATCCCGAATGCAGGCGCCCCAGACAACGTCAACAACGTCGAAGGCGTCCATCTCGAAAACCCGAAACCCGGTGATTACCTCGTTCGCATCCGCGCCCGCAACGTTGCCGAAGATATCAATGGCCGACGCGGTTCAGCTCCGGAACAAGATTTTGCACTCGTGGTCTCGGGTGATCTACCTGAGCCCGGCGAAGGCATCGTGTTTTTCGATCGCCCTGCATACTCAGCGCCAGCCAATGCGGTCATTCGTCTGATCGACCAACAGCTCGCCGGTTCGAGTGCCGCAACGGTCCGGGTAACCAGCACTTCAGAGCCGACCGGCGAAACCATCGAACTCCTCCCCGCAGGGAATAGCGGCGCATTCACCAATGCTGTCCCCCTCATGCCGGGCGTCTTGGTCCATGGCGATGGTCGCATCGGCGTCCAACACGGCGATACATTGCGCGTCGTTTACTCCGACGCCAACCCGCCCGGCGAGAGAATCTCGGAAGCTGACATTGACCTTGTTCCGCCGGTCCTCACCGCAGTGACATCGACAAACCGATTCGGTCGCACAACCGTTATCTGGACCTCTGATGAACCAGCTTCATCACGTGTCGTGTACGGCCCGCCGGGCGACCTGCGATTCTCCGAGATCAACGTCGCTCTCACCCAGGCACACAGAATTGAACTGCCGGCTCTGGAAGCAGGGCAGGTTTACCAGTTCTATGTCGTCTCAACAGACCTCGCCGGCAACACATCCACAAACAACAATTCAGGCAACTACTACACCTTTGTTGCTCCACAAGCCGCTCCCGTCCTCCTTCTCTACTCCCCCGAATCTTTCTGGAACGATTTCATCGCCCCTTTGTTGGGCGAAGGACCGTACCCGGGAATCGAATGTTGGACAGACGCACTGGATCAGCTCGGCGTCGATTACGAGATCTGGGACACACAGGAACGAAACGCAGCCCCCACCGCAAATGACCTCGCCCCGTTCCGCGCCGTTCTGTGGCGACCAGAAGAATTGAACGCAGCCCCAAACGGCCTCGTCGATGCTCTCACTGATTATCTCGCCCGTGGCGGATCTCTCTGCGCGTTTTCATTCGATCTCCTAAGCCGCTTGGATTCACCAGCCGATGCCTTCTTCAAAACAAATGCTCTCCACATCGCCGGTTTTGATGAGGATGGCGGAGCCGCATCGGTCGTCGCCGAGCCAGGTGACCCGGTCGCAGGCGAACTTGAATTCGACCTTGATTACTCCGCATTCCCTGACGCAAGTCTCCTCGGCATTTATTGGCCGGATGGTGTGGACCATCTTTACCCGGCCGCTGACGCCGCCCCTCTCTTCCGCGATAGCGATGGTCCTGTTGTCGGCCTGCGCTACCCGCGAATTGGCGCAGACAGCAATAACCGAGTGGTCTTCTGCGCATTCCCTTTCGAGGCCGTGCCAACAGACGGCCCCGCGGGCAACGCGCGCACAGTGCTTTTGGGCAACATCCTCGAATTCCTCGTTCCGGGCCTGCGCGGCCTTGCCACCATCGCTTTTGACAGACCAGCCTATACTCTCCCAAGCGCTGTCACAATCGAGGTCACCGACGCCAAGCGGGCCGGAGACAGGCTATTGGCCGTCGAGCTCGGCTCACCTTCTGAGGCTGCGCCTGTTCAAATCACGCTCGATGAGACAGTGCGGCCCGGTGTTTTCCGCACTTCGTGCGGCCTGCTACCAGTCGGCACTACTGCAGGTCCCACTGATGTCCACGCCCGCCCAAACGACACCGTGACTGCAAGCTACATCGACTCAACCGGGCGCAAAGCATCCACAACCGCACTGGTTGATACCACCAAACCCATAATAAGCAATATCGCCGTCGAGCCCGCCTATAACGAAGCAACCGTAACATGGGAAACCAGCAAACCCACAGATGCCCTCGTCCAATTCGGAAACTCCGCTTTTCCTTTCCCAATAAACCGCACTGCCTACAGCTCGCAAATCGCTTATCAACACGCTGTCGTTCTCGACAGTCTTCTACCCGATCAAGAATACGTCTTCTCAGTCACCTCGCGCGACCGCGCTGGCAACGCAACCGTCGATGACAACGGAAAGAAGCTGTATCGTTTTAGAACCCTTACACCGCTTGTGCCGCCATGGACAGATAACCTCGAACAAGGCCGAACAGGTTGGGTTGTCTATGATGACTCGACTGCTGTCGATGAAGAAACCGGAGAGAGCCTTCTGGACTGCAGATGGGAATATGGAGTACCCCAGAACTCCGAAAGCATCAAGGCACACAGCGGCCTCTATTGTTGGGCTACAAACTTGAAGGGCTTGCCTGTCAGCCTTGCCATCAGCGACCTTGTCAGCCCTGCCATTGACCTGACCAAAGGCAACCGGGCAACACTCAGTTTCTGGCACTATTACGATTTCACCGAACGATCTGAATTCCTCGACATCGAGATCGGTCAACTGGCCGTCTCGACCAACAATGGCGCCTCGTGGCAGACCCTCTACAGCATGTCTTCCGATGTTTCACTCGGATGGGAAAATGTCGAAATCGATCTGTCACGCTATGCCGGTCACGTGGTCAGATTCATGTGGGATTATCAAATGTTCAGCTTCGAGTCCTACCCTAGACCGGGCTGGTTCATTGATGACGTGAGTGTCACAGTCTCGACCGTTCCAACCGGTGTACTTGTCGTAACGAACAATCTGGCCCAGGCAAATTTCACCCTCTCCGGGCCTGTCTCGCTCAGCACAAATGGCACATGGTTCCAAATCAAAGACGCCCCCATCGGCCAATACACCGTCGTCTGGCAACCTATCCCATTCTTCAACACGCCATCCACCCAATCGAATGTTCTGTCTGCCAGTAACGTCGTCACTTTCACTGGCATCTACGATTTCCCAGACGCAAATCAAAACGGCATCTCAGACTTGTTCGAACAACAGTACTTCAACGCCGTCGAGCCAGACCGACGTCCAGACATCGATTCCGACGCAGACGGAATGACCGATTACCAGGAGTTCATCGCCGGCACTGACCCGACCAATCCTTCCTCCGCCCTTCGCATGATAAACGCCGAAATCCAACCCAACAGAACCGTCCGAGTCCGTTGGCACACCGTGCCCGGGCACTCGTACCGGGTGCTCCTCACAACAAACCTTGTTGATTGGCTCCCGACCTCCTCATGGACCCGCGCCAGCTCAACCAACGGCGCCATCACGCTCCCACCCTTGACAGACTCGATGGCCTTCTTATTCAAAGTCGAGTGTGTTCCTTAGCCCGCGAACGCTTCCTGACAGTGCCGATATGGGGGCAGGCACGTAATTTGCGCATCCACAGCCGGTCAACGTTCGGGCACCGAGTTCGCGTGAACGAAACGGGTGTAAGATCGGGTGTCGGGTTGATGCGGCCGGGGACGGCCGCGCTCCCGATCGCCGTTGCCTTCTCCAACGCCTCTATAGGAGCGGGGGCATTCTTGCCCGCACCCAGCCGGTCTATGTTCGGGCGTCGGGTTTACGTGATTGAAACAGGCCTTCCGATCGGATATCGGCCTGATGCGGCCGGCGACGGCCGCGCTCCCGGGGCCGTTGCCTTTTCCAGCGCGTGCAGGAGCGCGGCGATTCTTCGCCGCCCCCAGCCGGTCTATGTTCGGGCGTCGGGTTTACGTGATTGAAACAGGCCTTCCGATCGGATATCGGCCTGATGCGG
>JAAYVR010000060.1 GCA_012517065.1 Verrucomicrobiota bacterium
AGTAAGTCGAGGAAAAGGGAGCAGGGACGTTTTGAGAGATTGGAGTTGTGGGATGCCGAAGGCTTGGTGAAGGAGTTCGGCGACGGGGGGGGTGTTTTCGCATGTCGTCATTGCCGGCTTGGTTGGCTTGGTGATCAGGGTGGGATCCGCAGTGGGAGGAGTGTTGAACCGGGCTGAAAGGGCATTGTTGCGTCAGAGGTGAAGTTTCCGGTGATCGTTTTGAGGGGTTGGTGAGGGTTTGGCGCTGGGTAAACAAATAGAGTGACAGACACGATATTGTGGCGGCCGCGTTGGAGCGGGCTGGGCAGGCATTACGGCGTCATATTTGAAGTTTCCGAGGACCGGGGAGTGCCGTTGGCGGGATTTGGTGCGGGCGGAGCAAATAGAGTGACAGACACGATATTTGCCCGACTCGATGTCACTGGCCTGATCGAGCTGGGCGGATCGGGGCACCGGTTAAGGTCTGATCTGGGCAATCGAGCGGATGCCGAAGTTGCGAATGGATCCTGACAAAGAGCTGGGTTTACTGGGGCGCGTGGATTGTGGAAGCTGACGTGGGGGCGGCCCTTACCGGCGGGATTCACGCCAATTTAATATGTTGTGTGCCGTTGGCGGTTCGACGACAGACAGGCACAACAGCATGTTGTACGACAAACAGCGTCGGGCATGTGCGAACGCATGAACGCGCTCCATTTCATTGGAGCGTCGCGCGTGGAACGTGCTGACGCCAGCTTGCGTCAATTACCTTCAGTTGGCATTCCGATCGCCCAAAGAATCCCGTTTCTCAACATCCGTCTGAAAGACGAACTCCGGAAATCTTCGGGATGCCCCAACGAAGTGTAAAACACCCGCGATTGTCGTGGTCCGGCGCTTCGAACCCACGCAATCGGTTCGGCTTGTTCACCCGCGATTTGTCCCGTCAGCAAAACCGTGGCCCCGGGCTTGAGCGGACTGGTCTTGTAAAGCGACGCAGGGCTTGACCACGACTCCAAAGCGACGCCTTTCAACACGGGATGATCCGCCGCCTCCTGCACAACACGCACAATGGTAACTGGACCGGCAGGATGATGCCCGGTGTAGTTCCCACCCAGCACTTCGGAATCGAACTCGGGCCAATCTTCAAGTCCGGCCTGACCGAGTTTGGATCGGTCGGAGCCGCGCACCGAAAACGCATGGCTTGCGGTCCGGATGCCGACGACTGGCTTGCCCGATTCCACGTGTTGTTTGAGCATGACAGCCATTTCGTGCGGCATGGCACGCCTGCGCGCACTCACAAGCACAAGGTCGGCACCCGTGATCGCACGGTAACCCATGAAGTGATAGTCATCGTTGCGCGTAGTGGCGGTGACGTATTCGATTCTCAAACCAGCTTTGAGCAGCGTGTCGGTGGCAAAAGCTGGCAGGGTCTCCCATGTGTGATACTCGCTTTCGCCTATTACCATGACCATTGTTGGCCGCGAGTCAGCCGAGAACCGGAACGGTCGTCCGCCGAGTATTTGATCGCTGGTGATTGTGGGGCACCAGTGCTTTTCGATGTGCTCGGCAACAAGGTCCGTTCCGGCGAAATGACTGACCAAGGGACGCATTCGCGAGTTGTACATCGTGTCTGTCAAATCGCGAACCAGCAGCACGTTCTTGCCGCGGCCAACCATTGCCCGGATACCGAAGGGGCGCCCCAAAACGCACATGTTCGCGTGCACGCCAAGAAGGATTACGTTCTCAATTCCGCGCTCCTGGATCAGGCCGAGTATTTCCTCGCCGCTGTCACTCACAGCGTCTTCTTGTCCGATTTCGAGCAAACCAATCTGGCTTCGCCACGGGCTACCCTGAGCGCACTTGGGATCGTCATCGCATCCGCCATCTGAATCATCGATTGGCAAAGGTCCTTCCCGCGACCTGTCGATCGGTTTCCACGAGTTTAAGTTCTCTCCGCTGACCGATCCTTTTGCTTTCTCAGCCCTCTTTCGCTGGGGAGAATCCTTGTAGAAGGCCATGGTTCCGCTGGGCGCATGAATGACGAGCGTTCCCATTGCGCGGCATTTCTTTAAGAACTCGTTCATCCGCGGAGCCATCTCTGCAACGCGCGCCGTTGCTCCTTTGCACCAATGCTTATCCCACATGTCACACACAATCACCGCGGTCTTTGTGCTTTCCCATTCCATCTCTTTGTACACCACGCTTGCGGCTTCGTTCGGTCCGGCAGCCTGACGCAATCTTGCTGTGAACTTAATCGGCGCTGCCGCGGCGTCGGCCACAAGCGCAGTCAAGGCAAGAACGGCCGCCACACAAATCACTCGTGTGCGGGATATGAGTCGTTCCCACACTCGCGCCTCATTGGCGCCCACGGTTCCGCACGAACACGCCTGCCCCAACACGCACCGGGCATGTATGACGCGTTTACTCAGCGCGTTATGGCTCTTTGGTTTGCAAATTCGCAATTTCATTGCGCAAAGGTGAAACACGGTCACAAACGTATGCGCGCGTAACTGATCGTGCCAGACGCTCCCACCCGCGTTCCCAAAAGGTCCAGCCAACGCGAAGGCTCAGACCCCGCCCGAACCGTCGCCGTGAAGTAGGAGGAAAGCGAATGTTTCAACGGCACTTTGACAGGCGCGGAAAAGTCCCCGGCGTTGCTGACCTCGTAAAGCCAGTTTTCCGAAATCCCTTTTCCATCCGGCCCTGTGCCGCTGACGTAACAGAACACAAAAAGCCGTCCCTCAGGTGTTGCATGAAACCTTGGCAGCGACACAATCACGCCACGTTGGCCTTCGTCCACGGCCGCGAACGTCCGTTTCAACTCAACGATGCCGTCCTTAAGGACAGCGTAATTGGCCTCGTGCCGCTGTTTTTGATCCGGAAAGAACTTTTCGCGCAATCGTTCGTCAATGGCACGCTCAGTCCACACGATGTGAACACGCCCATCTGGTCCGACCCAGAGGTCGCCCGGGGATATCCATCCACAGGTCTTGTCGCGACTCGCCAGCTCAATCCAAGGGACGAACTCGCCGCGCCGGATGTCTGCGCACCGCGCATAAAAGAGCCGCCGGAAATCGTAATCCCAATCGCGTCCTGTCAACTGTTTCTTGAACTCCCGCCATTTTCCATACGGCTCGACGATGTCGCTGACACCGACGAAATGAACTGCGCCTTTCACGAGGGCAACATTCGGGTAACACACCCGAATTGGCTGCGGTTTGTCGTATTCCGCGCCCCATGGCCATTTGAGTTGCCCGCGTGCTGCCCACCGGCCTGACGCGTCCCGGTAGGCGTACTCGGCGTGCGTATAGCCTATGTTCTGGAAGATTATCAGCTCGCCGAGCTGACCGTCCGCGGCAAAACTCCTGTAGGAATGTTCGGTGAAATCCGGTTTCCCGTCCCATTCCGGCAACAACACAGCCGCAGGCTCGCCCAACTCAGGAAGCCTGAATTCGAGAATCTCAGGCCGCGCCGGGCCGCCTCCCGCCTGACCCGGCGGTGACAACGTCGGGTTCGCCGAAAGGAAAACCTTTTTCTGTTTTGGGAAAGTGGCCAACGGACACGGTTCGCGAGTGCGCCCGTTCGCGTCCGCAAGTGTCTGTCGCCACCCGTCAACTTCGCGCCGCCAGAGAGTCCAACGACAGTTGTTAAGTGGCGGCTGGTTTGTGAGTGTTTCCAATCCGCTCGCCACAACATCCTCGCCCACGCGCACAAGACAGGTCGAGCCATGACACCACATCGGGCCTGCGCCGTTGTTGGCGGGCTCGTACCGGTAAACGTCTTCTTCGGCCTCAACGACAGGCGTGATCTGTGCGGCCTGGGCTTCGTGGACGAAAAAGCACAGGACCAGCAGAATGATTCTTGCCGAATTGCGCGCCAGCCCGTGTCTGTTGAATTGCCCGCAGCCCTCCAGATTTGCAGGAGAAATCAGAAGAGTTGATAGTAAGTCTCCCGCCAACTTACGTCCTTTGCTGCGAGAGCGACCGTTTCTGTGACTGAAGCTGCAGACATTGATCAGCGGGATTTTCGGCCAAGCGGAAGTTTTCCGCCGACCCACGCCGTCAGCTGCGGGGTGACTGCATGTTAACCAGGGAGTTTGCGACGCGCCCGGCGATGGCGACAATTTTGAAGTGGACGTTGGCCCGTCGCTGCAATTCGGCGCCCGCATGTCATTGAACTTCATACAATCATCATCGGGGTCTTGCGCGGCCATATGAAACGGTCCGATTGTGCTGCCGATGATCAATCTCTGCGACCACAAAATGCGTTCCGTTTTCGGCTCCAGAGCCAGTACACGGGAATCCCGCTTAACACAATTATCAGGCCAGGCAGCGTGTTGGCCCTTGTTTTCTCTGCCACCAGAAGGTCCAACGCAATCAACGACGCAATGACCATGTAAGCCGCCGGCACAAACGGGTACCCCGGCACCCGGCGCGGTGTTGCATCGTCCGACCGCCTCTTGCGCAGCACGAACAGACCCGCAATCGTCAGCACATAGAATATCAGCGCTGCGAATATCACATAGTCCAACAGGTCTTCGTACGTTCCCGACGCAGTCAAGAATACGGCCCACGCGCACTGAACAAGCAGACCGTTACCCGGCACAGATTTGCGATTCAGCCGCCCCACAAAGTTGAAAAACAATCCATCCCGCGCCATCGCGTAGTACACTCGTGCCCCAGCCAGAATCATCCCGTTCAAACACCCAAAAGTTGAGATCATGATCAACAGCGCCATCACCACTGAGCCGCCCGGTCCAAACAACACCTCTGCTGCAGCAGTGGCGACGCGGTTCTGCGACGCGAATTGAATCCCACGATCAAGTGCCGTGGCACCCGCCGGATTCCCTTTGAGCGGTAGAACGTTCAGGTACGCAATGTTCGCCAGCAAATACAAAAGACACACCAAACCCGCACCATAGAACAGGCTCCGCGGCAGGTTGCGTTCCGGTTCTCTGACCTCGCCAGCAGTGAAGGTAACGTTGTTCCATGCGTCACTTGAGAACAACGAACCCACCATTGCAGTGCCAAAGGCAACCGCCAGAGCAAACCCCGACAATGGAAAAGAAGTTGCTGCATCGGTCGCCTTGCCACCAGCGATAGCCGATGACGCCGACCACAAATCGCCGAGGTTGATCGACAAGACGCCCGACCTTGCCCCAAGCGTGCAACCGAGCAGGATCAGCAAAACAAGCGCGCCAATCTTCGTCACCGTGAAGATATTCTGCACCAGTTTCCCCGTGCGCAGACCGGTCGAGTTCGACCACGTCAGCAGAACGAGTATTGCCATGGCTACAAGCGACGTTGGTGTTAGCGAAAGCCTGCCGTACTCAAACAGCTTGTGACTCTCGGATACCGCCGGCACCAACACCCCGAGGAACTTCGCAAACGCCACTGCAACCGCGGCAACCGTTCCCGTCTGAATCACAAGAAACAGAGTCCACCCGTATAGGAATCCCCACAGTCTGCCATAAGCTTCCCGAAGGTAAACGTATTGTCCGCCGGCTTGCGGCATCATCGCAGCCAACTCACCGTAGCTCAGCGCGGCAGCGACTGTTAACAGCCCGGTCAGAACCCACGCCGCCAACAACCAACCAGCAGCCCCAAGCTGCCGCGCCATGTCCGCCGGCACAATGAATATTCCCGACCCGATCATCGACCCGGCAACGATCATGGTGGCATCGAACGGTCCAAGAAGCCGTTTCAACTGCCGTGTTTGACCGCTTGCATCATGCGACGATTGTGTGTTCATCAGTGTCTCCCGTACGCGCAGTTTTGCTCACAACGCCGATCTGCCGTTTCCCGTCTCCTGTTACTTGTTCCCGGTCTAAGGTCTATGGCCTATAGTCGCTGGCTTACGCTTCCATTCCCGAGCACGATTGTGATCACTCGTACAGGAGGACGCGCGCGCGCCGTTTCATGAAATCTGACAGGTCCGAACTCCAGAGCGCTCTGATGTCACTTATCGATTTGCCTTCGCGCACCGCCTCGAGGGTTGGTCTGTCGGTGAGCAGGTTGATGAACTTGTCGATGTTGAAGTCTTTCGGATACAGCCGGTGCAACGTCTGCGCGATGAGCAGGCCAATGTCCAGCACCCTGCACTTGTCACGGTCTGTCAGAACGATCTGGACCCCGCCGCATTGGCGGTCCTTGAACACGCTGGCGTTTGGCGTGAACCGAACCGGGACGAATCTGACCCCTTCGAGAGCGGCTTTGTTCAATTCTGCGGCAAGTCTGATATCGTCAATGTACGGCGCGCCAACGACCTCGAAGGGCGTCCCTGTGCCACGGCCCACCGACACCGTCGTTGTCTCGAGCAGGCCAACGCCGGGGTAAAGCGCTGCTTCGGTTAAACTGCGCATGTTCGGCGACGGATTCGTCCATGGCAACCCCGTCTGGTCAAACCACATTGACCTGCGCCATCCTTCGATCTTGATAACGGTCAGGTCACATTTGTAACCGCGCTCATCGTTGAACATTTTTGCCAATTCGCCGACCGTCATCCCATGCGTCACGGGTATCTTGTGAAACGCGGTGAAACTGGATGAGCCTTTGTGCACGGGACCGTCCACCACAACACCTCCTATCGGATTGACGCGGTCGAGCACGAAGAATTTCAGTCCGGCTTTCGTGGCTGATTCCATGGCAAGGCCCATAGTGGAAATGTACGTGTAAAACCTGCAGCCAATGTCCTGAATATCGAACACCAACGCATCCAGATCCTTCAATTGTTCAGGTTTCGGCTGGCGTGTTTCCCCGTACAAGCTGTAAACAGGCAGTCCCGTCTTCTCGTCAATGCTATCCCCGATTTTCTCGTCCGCGGTTCCCCGCAAGCCGTGCTCTGGGCTGAACAACGCCTTCAACTCGACACCCGGCGCCTCACGCAACAAATCAACGGTCGAACGTCGAGCCCTGTCGTGGCCGGTATGATTTGTGATCAAACCGATGCGAAGACCTTTCAGCGGCGCGAACCCCTGCTTTTCCAAAACATCGACTCCATTGAGCACCTCAGCGCCTCCTCCGACACGAATTTTCGCCGCTGGTTCAGCGACGCTTGCGCGCGGTTTCAACGCGCCCGGGACATATGCAAAGTTGAACCCAATAACTGCTTCCGCCGCCAAAGTCCCAAGCTTCCGCCGCAGCGGGAGAACATTCCCTTTTTCATCAGGATGATTCCGATTGGACAGCAATATCACAAACGTGCGTGAAAACGGGTCGATCCACAGCGATGTTCCCGTCCAGCCGGTATGCCCGTAGCCGCCCCGGGGAAAAACACTTCCGCGCTGCCCCGAATATGGGGAATCAATGTCCCACCCCAAACCCCTCAATGCCTCGATGTGCGCCGGGGTTTGAACGCTGGTCATAAGATCAACCGTTTCAGGCCTGAAAATGCGTTTCTGCCCGTGCCTGCCTTTGTCGAGCATCATGCGTGAAAACCGCGCCAGATCCGCCGCCGTCGTAAACAAACCGGCGTGTCCTGCAACACCATTCAATCGCCTTGCCCGCGGATCATGCACTGTGCCCCGGACCGGTTTGCCATCCTCGACCGTTGTGGGCGCCACTCGGTCAACCTTCTCCCGTGGCGGATTGAAGCACGTATCGCGCATGCCCAGCGGCTGGTAAACCTCCCTTTTCACAAACTCATCGAGCCTTTGACCGGTTATGCGGTGCACAATTTCCCCGGCCAAGATCATGCCGGTGTCACTGTAAATGAACTTCTCGCCCGGGCGCGCCTCGAGCGGTTCCGACACCGCCAGACGCATGAAAGCTTCCATCCCGGACCAGTCAGGCCGAAGACTGACATCGGGCCGCAGACCCGAAGTGTGGGTCAACAACTGGCGAACCGTTATGTTCTCTTTCCCGTTGCCGGTGAACTCGGGTAGATACGTTCGAACCGGCTCATCGAGCCTGAGTCGGCCGCGCTCGACCAGCAGCATCACCGCGGGTGTCGTGGCAATTACCTTGGTCAGCGACGCGGCGTCGAATATTGTGTCGATGGTCATCGGCTCGTTTTCGGGGACAACTGCGCGACAGCCGTATGCCCTCTTGTAGGCGACGCCGTTCCGCTCGAGCCAGAACACACCACCGGGACAATGCTTGTTTGTGATGGCTTCCTGGATTGCGGCGTCAATCTCCGCAAGCTTCTCAAGATAAAACGTTCGGGCGATTCTGCTCGGGGCCGCGACTACCTTTGCCTCCCATCTTTGGCAGCCGACCACAAATGCAACCGCGACTGCGACAATCCCGACTGCCAACTGTGTTGTCACGCTAACTCTTGTTCGGGCGATGTTCACGTGCCAAAGGCAACCAGATTCAATCCCTCACGCCAAGCCAGAGTTTCACCGTAGCCCACGACGTCAGTCGGTGGCCCCACGCGGACCGGAAACTACGTTCAGCGCTCCAGCGTATGCCCATGTCAACCGAAAGCCCGAATCCGGGCTCGGGAGCCGCTGTATGGGGTAGGCTTTCAGCGCTTGTCTTTGTGGCGCTGGCGCACTATTTGGATCGTTGCCCGAGGCCGGTATCGGCCGGGCCTCCGGCGCGTTTGCGCTCGCTCCGCTGCAGATCGCGCAATGGACGGTATCCAATGATGATGATTCTCTGCTCTGCAACAAGCCGTTTCATCTCTTCGTTGTGGGTGAAAACTTCGTATTCCTGTGCGCGTGTGGACCACGAACCGCTGATGGCTTTCATTTCGTCGGTTGGCAGAGCGGCGTGGATATACAGCTCGGTGACGCCGGGTTTCAGGTTCCTGACAATGTTCAGCCAAAACGCGCGCACGTCCTTGTTCTCGTCCTTGAGTTCCTCGTAGATGAAATAGTCAGGGAACACGATGCCACGGGCAGCAACTTGAGCTCGCAACTCGGGCTGACCATACCGCGCCATTGTGTCCTGCGACGCCATCCGCAGCGGCAAATCAAACTCGAGCGCCAGTTGGACATAGACCTTGAAGAACTCCGGGTTGAGCTGGAGTGTGCCCATGTGCGAGTCCAAATGCGTGATGTCAATGCCGGCTGCCAACGCGCGCTTGATCTGGGCGCGAGCTTCAATCAGTGCTTCCTCGGGTTTGGCGTGGGCATAAACCTCCTCAACACTTCGCCACAGGTAACCATCAGCGTCCACAAGCCCCGGCACCTGCGCCCGGTCAGCGACAGGCCCCCAGCGATACTTCGTCCACTCGGCGGTGTGGCAGAGATGAACCCCAAAGTCTTTGTCCGGGTCTTGCTTTGCATAGGCAGCGATCTCGGGAAACCACGGGCACGGGACCATGATGGTGGAAGATCGCATCAGACCTTTCTCGATGCACTCGATTGTGGCCATGTTTGCCGCGTGGCACATGCCGGCATCGTCGCCATTGACGATGAGGAGCTTGTCAGTGGCCTTGTAGCCGAGGCGTTCGGCAAGGGAACGGACCTCAGCAGCAGCGGCGTCCATGGTCAAGAGGATTGAAAGTGCGGCCAGCCAGAACAGATTGATTCGTTTGAGCGAAGGTCTCATGGCGTGCAGAGCTAGCCGGGATTATCTCCTCAGGTCAAGCACATACTCGCCTTCACCGGCGACAGATCACTTGCTGTCACTGTTCACCGTTTGGGTCTTGATGACGGGCTGGCGAGGCCCCGCCTCAGACTGACCGGGCATGCGGTGCAATAACGCCCAAGTGGTACTCGCCGCTCTGGGTGCATGGTAGGCCTCGCCAGAATGCGGCTCCTCCGCGGCTACTTCGTCCCTTGGCCAGCAGACGCCGCGGCAAATGAACTTATTCAGCACTTCCCGCCTGCCATCCGCGCCCGTCCAAAAAAAGACACAAATAAGGTGACAGGCTCGTTGTTTGGGCGTGGACCCGAATAGAGGGACAGGCTCGTTATTTGGGTTTTGCGCCCTCATTGTGGTGTATCCGGCGAATTGCCTCTTGTTCCAATCCGCGGTTGCCGGAGTCTGTAGGGGAACCCCGCGCAGGCTGATATGGGGACAGACACGTTGTTTTCTTCTTTTCAGAGGGCCGGAGTTGGCGTTTATTCGCTGCGGGTCAAATTAACATGAAGATCGTATTGGCATATTCAGGTGGATTGGACACATCGGTCATCTTGTCATGGCTTAAGGAAGCCTACGACGCCGAGGTCATCGCTTTTTGCGCCAACATTGGGCAGGAAGAAGAGCTGCGCGGACTTGAACAGAAAGCGCTTCGGACAGGGGCAAGTCGGTGTTACATCGCGGATCTGCAGGAGGAGTTTGCCCGCGATTTCATCTTCCCAATGATGCAAGCGAACGCAATCTACGAGGGACAATACCTCCTTGGCACCAGCATCGCACGGCCTCTCATTGCCAAGGGAATGATCGAGATCGCCCGGCGTGAAAAAGCCACCGCACTCGCTCACGGCGCTACAGGCAAGGGCAACGACCAGGTCCGATTCGAACTCACAGCCGCCGCTCTTGCTCCCGACCTTCAGGTAATCGCGCCATGGCGTGATGCGAGTTTCCGGGACCGGTTCCCCGGGCGCGCGGAAATGATCGCATACTGCCAGGAAAAGGGAATCCCGGTCCAGGCCACGGCGAAGAAGCCTTACTCGATGGACCGAAACCTGCTTCACATTTCCTATGAGGCAGGGATTCTCGAGGACCCGTGGTTCGACGCTTTCGCGCCGTCCAACAAAGAAATGTTCAAGCTCAGCGTTGCGCCCGAGGATGCCCCGGATCAACCTGCTTACGTGACCCTCGATTTCGAGGGCGGCATTTGCGTGGCAATTGATGGTAAACGCATGACGCCGCTCGAGGTCATGCGCACCCTCAACAAACTGGGCGGCAAACATGGCATTGGCCGCGTTGACATGGTTGAAAACCGATTTGTCGGGATGAAAAGCCGCGGTGTGTATGAAACCCCCGGTGGGACAATTCTCCAATTTGCGCACCGGCAAATCGAGAGCCTGACAATGGACAGGGAAGTGATGCATTTGCGGGACATGCTGATCCCACGGTATGCAGAGCTGGTGTATTACGGTTTCTGGTTCTCCCCCGAACGGCTTGCGCTCCAAGCGCTCATTACTGAAAGCCAGAAAAACGTCACCGGCACGGTCCGGCTGAAGCTTTACAAGGGCAATGTCATGGTTGCGGGCCGAAAATCGCCGTTGAGCCTGTACAATCCGCAGATCGCAACCATGGAAGCAGATCCGACGAAAGCCTACGACCAAAGCGACGCAACCGGGTTCATCAGGTTACAGGGGTTGCGCCTAAAAGTGGCCGCTCGCGCTCAGGGCATTGTTGCGCCACGACAGGACCCTGTCAGGCGGACACCTCGTGGGCGCAACCAAAAGCATCGCAAGTGACAAGTGTACATGTCCGAGCTTGAACTCGAAGTCTAGAATCCAAAACTACCGCCTATGAAACTAAACCGCAGATCGTTCATCGCAACTGCAGCAGCAACCACGGTCGCAGCCCCGGTCGGCGCAGCGCAGTCGCTCGTACCGGTGCCGGTTCGTCCGCGCACGAAACTGGCAATCGCCACATATTCATACTGGCATTTCAAGACCGAACGGGTGCCGATCGAAACAGTCATCGACAAGGCCGCAGCGCTCGGCGTGGAAGGCGTCGATATCCTGCACAGGCAGATGGACATTCCCGAGCGGGAACCCCTCACGCCGGCTCACCGCGCGTACCTGCAGCGGCTCAAACGCCACGCGTTCAGTCGGGGTATAGATCTTGTCTGCCTGTCCATACATCAGAACTTCGTCCAACCGGACCCACAGGAACGGCGCAAACAGGTTGAACACACCCACAAGTGCATCGAGATCGCCTACGAATTGGGCGTGCCATGCATCCGCCTCAACTCCGGCCGATGGAATACAATCAAAGATTTCGACGAACTGATGCGGCAGCGCGGCATCGAGCCCATCCTGCCCGGATACACCGAAGACGACGGTTTCAATTGGTGCATTGAGGCAACCCAGCAATGCCTCGAGAAGGCGGAAAAATGCGGCGTGTTGCTCGCCCTCGAGAATCACTGGGGGCTTACCCGCAGCCCAGAAGGCCAACTGCGCATCATCAACGCAATCAACTCCCCGTGGCTTGGCGCGTTGATGGACACCGGCAATTTCTTGGAAGACCCTTACGACAAACTCAAGCAGATCGCTCCCAAGACAGTGTTTGTTCAGGCCAAGACCTATGAAGGCGGGGGCGAGTGGTACACTTTGAACCTCGATTACAAACGAATCGCGCGGATTCTCGCTGACGCGGGTTACAAGGGTTACGTCTCGCTTGAAATGGAAGGGAAGGAAAACCCCGATACCGCAGTCCCCAAAGCCATCCAAATGCTCAGGGAAGCATTCGCTTAAGCCGGAAACCTCACCGCCTGACCAGACCAAGACACCGAAAGTCTAATTCCGGTGAGGTCTTGGGGTCAGAGCTCTGCGCTTACGCACAACAGAGGCAGTTCACTGAACAGTGCCTACGGTCAGTTTCATGAAGATGTTCCGCCTAAAGGCGGGACTCTAACGGCCGTGGGCGTGGCTTCGCCCGATGCGCAGAGCAACCGATTGCTGTTGGAGTTCCGCGTTTAGGCGGAAACCTGAGAACTCTCTGTCACAGTTCCGGCGCGGCAACGACGGCGCGCCCTGCCATTCATAAGACCTTGCTGAGGCATGGCGGACGCTCCGAGCAAACCACAAACAACGTGTCTGTCCCCATATCGGCATGCGAGGGGTTCCTCCAGAGACTTCAATAACCGCGGATTGAAACAAGGTACGAACAGAGAGCCTGGCACTTTATCTTAAGTTGAGTTTGGCTGCGCCTTCGTTGCAGCCGACACGTACTTAATCAACTCATTCGCCATGGCACGACTTTGTGAAGTAACCACGCGGCTAGTCAGCAACCGCTCTCTTGTTTGGCAAGAGATTGTTCTGAATTGGGATTGACAGGGCGCAACCTGAACAAATAGCGTCAGGTCAATACAAGATCAAGCAGGCCCGGCGACTGAGGTTTTTCAGTCGTGCGCTATCATCGCACCAAGGGGGCATCTTGGGGGTGACTGCGACTCGAGTCGAACAAAGCCCCGGCACAGTGCCGCATAGCCGCAGCGGAATGGTCTTGCCCAGCAAATTTGGCAGATTGCGGGAATGCTGGTCCTGAGCGCCGCGCTGCGTGGCGAGAGCAAGGGGCTTTGAGAGCGGCAACTATAGCAGTTTAGGGTAAAGCGATTCAGCGACCCTGGAGTTTGACGTGTCCGCGCAAACCTTCCGAGTTGGCAATGCGGAGCCAAAGACTCCAGCCAAAGGCTCCAAATGAGAACCATCTCGATAATCTGCACTTGGGCTCGTCGAAAACAGTCAGCGCTCCCATTCAATGGCAAACCGCCGCGGAGTGAGCGGAGGGCAGTTGCAACCAGGTTGCTATCACAAGACCACGGCCAGCACGATGGTCCTGGTTTTGCGATAACAAGGCTATTGTGCATTGCATGCTTGGGGCTTGTGATAGCGTGCGCATTGGGTTCCAAAGCCGGCGCTTCAACGATCACGTGGGATGGCGGGGGCGACGGCTTGTCGTGGCATGACCCCGCGAATTGGAGTAGCGACACTTTGCCAACTGAAGTCGATGACGTCGTGCTGGCCTCTCCTGCCGGGGTGTTGGTGGCATTCTCGGGTGACGATGCAATTGTCCGGCGCTTGGATTTGAGAGGGGGGTTGACAGTGGTCAGCGGGAAACTCGAGGTAAAGGAGACGGCCGCGGTTACAGGGTCGCTGGTCATTGTTGGGGGCAGTTTTTCCACTCAGACCGGTCTGAATGCCGTTGGGGGAACACTCGAATACAACTCCGGAACGTTGGCTGGCCCGGTCACTGTCAGAAACGGCACGCTCACAGTGGGTCCTCAGGGAACGGCAGCGGTCGATTTCATTTTGCAGGGCGCCTGTGCCATTTCTGGAAAGATTGGCGCTGGTCAAACGCTCCGTCTGGAGAGCTCAGTGGCTTATGGTCCCATGGTAGCGACAGCGCCAACAGGGCTGACAAATCAAGGCACAATCCGTCTCGAGTGCGCTTCTAATAACTGGAAAGATCAGAGTGTGGTGCTGGCCATTGCGGGCGGCGTTCTGAAAAACGCCTCCAACGGACATGTTGAGGTTTCTGCGGCGAACGGCAACGGCCGTTCAATTCAGGGCTCGATTGAAAACGAAGGCACATTGTGGGTCGAAGACGGCGTCACACTGACCATTTCCGGCGCTGCGCCAATGTTTCTGCATACCGCGGGGCTGATTAGTGCTGAGGGCGGTTTGGTGCTCGAAGGAGGACAGTTCATTTGGACGGGTGGTGATTTGGCGGGGACAGTTCGCTTTCACGATTCGCGAGTTTCTGTGGAAGACGGCGTGACGTCGGTCTCGACAGTCCGGCTTGTGGGAGCAAGAAACCGTCTGGTGAAAAACCTTTCACCACTGGTAACTCTGTGGGTTGAAGGGCACACAACATGGGGTGCCGCCATGCTTGCAGCGGAAAGCGGAGCGGAAAACCGCGGCACAATTCTCCTTGAAACCAGCCTTGACGACTGGCGCGATCAAAGTGCGCGTTTGGATTGCGGCGCGGACGGCTTCGTGAATGCGCCCCGCGGGGTGATCCGCACCTCGATCGGTGCAGGTGACGTGCGGGGAATTACAGGATCGCTCATCAACCGCGGCATTGTGGAAGCCGGACCTGAGACCGTGTTCACTGGAACGCTCGAGGCTGCTGGCGGGACTTTTGTCGGACCGTTGCGTGTTCGGGACACTGTTTTGCGCGTGACTGGCTCACCGGTTGAACCCACACTGATCGATCTTGTAGGCGCGGGCAATCGGCTGCTTACAGACATTCTCGCCAACACAATCCTTCAGATCAACGGAACAGTTAATTATGGTCTGGCGCGGCTTACCGTCCCGCAAGGCGTGGCAAACATGGGCAGGATCAGGCTCGTGACGACAAGCGATGACTGGATGCAAAAGGGGAGCTATCTCAAAACTGAGAACGGTTTTCTAACCAACGGTGCTCAAGGTGTCATTGAAGTGTTGGCAGGGACCGGCGACGGCCGGGCAATCGAAGGCAACATGCTCAACCACGGCCAGATCACCGTCGAGTCCGGCGCCACACTCGAAATAGGAGGCATCGCGCCGGTTTTCGTTCAGGCTGCTGGCAGAATCGCTTCAGATGGGTTCTTCTTGATGAACATGGGCCGATTCGAAATGAAAGGCGGGAAAGCTGAAGGAATCGTGCGACTGTACGACTCGACGGTTTTGGCGGGTGCTGAGGTCGTGCAACCAACGACCCTCAGGCTGGTGGGAGCTGGCTGCCGGCTTGTCGGCAACTTATCCCCCATGATTACGCTGTGGGTTGAAGGGACGACTGCTTGGGGTGCGGCAAAGCTGACAGCCGAGCCTGGCGCAGAAAACCGCGGCGTCATTCATCTTGAAACAACTGTGAACGATTGGATGGATCGCGGTTCACGGCTGGATTGCGGTGCGGCGGGGATGGTGAACAGCCCCGGTGCCGTCATCAGGGCTGTCGCTGGAGCAGGCGACCCACGCGAAATCAAAGGGCGGTTGACAAACCGTGGCGTCGTGGATGCTCAGGTTGAAACCGAATTCATCGGCACACTCGAAGCCGCAGGTGGGACCTACAACGGGGAATTTCTGGTGCATGATTCGGACTTGTCGGTCACGGGATCGCCCGCGGAGCTTACAACCATTTTGCTTGAAGGCCCCAATAACAGGCTGTTTGCCCGCAACATGGCGAACACGGAGCTGTGGATACGTGGCAACCCAAGGTTCGGATCGGGCAACCTAACAGCCGTGCAGGGGCTGGTGAACGAAGGCATTATTCGGCTTGAGACAACGGCGAACGACTGGGTCAACAGGGCATCTCAATTAACCGTCGAAGGCGGTCCCCTTCGCAACGCGACCGGCGGCGTTCTCGTGGTCAACCCCGGTGCAGGCGGGCCACGGACCATTTCAGCAGCGCTGGACGATGCTGGCCTGACGGAGATCAATGCGTCCTGCAGCATAGGAAGATCACTGATGCGCCACCTGAACAGCGGCGTTGTTAGCATCGCAGGAGGCACAGCGACCTTCAGTGGGTTTACGTTGGACAACATGCTAACAGGAGTCATCGAAGGCAGCGGAACACTCGATCTATCCAGTGTTAGGTTTGAAAGTTCAGGGACTATCAGCCCGGGCGATCCCGTGGGGACACTGACCCTGGCGGGTACAAGCCGCCTGGCGCCGTCGAGCGTGGTGGAAATCCAGTTCACCGGTGTTCCAAGCGGCATTGCCCACGACCGTTTGGTGTTCAACGGGGCGGCTTATATTCAGGGAGAGTTGCGGCTTGAACCCGTCGGCGGCGTGGTGCCGACCGAAGGCTCATCATTCCCCGTGGTTGGGTACACTGCGGGGTACGGTGATTTTGACCGCGTTACGGGGACCCTAATCGGCGAGGCGTTGAAGTTCACTGCTGTTTACCAGCCGACACAGCTCTTGGTAAACGTGGTTTCTTCGTCGTCAACCACCGAAGACGCTCCGACGATCGTTCGGCATCCGGCCAACCAAGAGGTCGTTCGAGGCCGGCCAGCATGGTTTGGAGTAACCGCCAACGGAACAAGCCCGTTCGAGTATCAGTGGCAGTTGAACGGTTCTGACATTCAGGGTGCGACCAACAGCGTGCTAAGAATCGCTTCGGCGACCACGGCTGATTCCGGGGCGTATCAGGTTGTTGTGCGCAACAAGTACGGGATGGCGACAAGCAACCCGGCGACATTGACCGTCGTACATTCACTCGGCACGTTCATAGGCTCGGACGTGGCAGGTACAACCGAAGTGCCTGTTGTTTCTGGAGATGGCGTGACAATCGAACTGTTCAACCGCGTCGGCGGCGGAACAGTTCCCGCCCCGGCCCACCTCGTCGGCCTTGAACCGGACGGCATCACCCTAAGCCCGATCATCGATTTTCCGCGGCCCGGCACAACCGTGGCTGTGGGATCGAGTTTCAACTTGTTTTTTGCCGAGACGACCACTCCTCCGGAACAGGTCAGCGGGATTAGCGCGGCGAACTTTATCTTGCGGCATCAGTTCTTCCTTCGGATCACACGCGACCTCGATCTCGATACAGAAACACCCGACATCGACGTTCGGCTCGGCGTTGGGAGCGACGATGGCTTTTATCTCGCGATCGGTCCTGTGTTTATTTCGTCAGTCGGCGACCGCTCTTTTGCATGGACTTACCGGATTGTTTCATTCGAGGGCGAAGGACTCTATCCGGTGACATTGCTGTTCGCGGCCAACGCAAGCGGATCCAGCGGTCTCGAATTCGGCTGGGAAACAGCCGCGCATGGCACCGGCCTCGTGCCCCAATCGGCTCTCTACCGTTCGCTCACTTTGGGCCAGTACCTGATCAGTTTCGAGGAATTGCCTGTCGGCACTGTGGTGAGCAACCAGTTCGCCGCAAGCGGCGTTGTCTTTGAGACCGTCAGTGGCGCTTTGCAGGTGACGGCCGATCGCCCGACCGAATTCGTGCCTGTTTCCCCACCGAATGTGTATGCGGACCCGGCGGTTATTGCAGCCGGGCCGGTCGAACTTGACTTGCGATTTGTGGAACCCGCTACAGGCCGTCCGGCTACGGTGGATTTCCTGAGCGTTTATGTCATCGACGCCGAGACAACCGGTGCCCTAATCACGGCGTTCAGTCCATACGGCGATGAAATCTTCCGCCAGGCCTGCCATGGCGGAGGTGCAGCACTCGAAGAGGTCAGAATAAATGCCCCGGACATCTTTAGAGTTCGCATTTATTTGGGTGAAACGGACGATACTGCTGCCATCGATCACATAACGTTTTCATCGCCTCAACCGCTGACTCAACAGCATTTCGAGTTGGCAATTGGACAAACTGTGGAGCGCGATGTCCCCGGACCCGGTGCCGGCGTTATTGAATCGGCAGGCGAAGAAGACCTATACACTTTCACCGCAGCCGCCGGGCAGACTGTGTTCTTTGACGACAAAGACAGTTCGACTCGCCGATTGTTCTGGGAGCTGTACGACTCGAAAGCCAACCTCATTTTTCAGGACAAACTGGACGGAAACGATCCCGGGACACGCGTCCTTGCCAGCACCGGCGATTATCACATCCGCGTTTTCGACAAAGACCCATCTACTGACACCGGCACTTACAGCTTCGAATTGTGGAGCGAATCGCCGTTGATCGGCCGATCTCCGCAAAGCCTCACAGCCTACATCGGACGCGATGTTGCATTATCGGTGCTGGCAGAAAGCCGGTTGCCGATGCAGTACCAGTGGAAGTTCAATAGCGCCGACATTCCCGGAGCAACTCAACCTGTTTTGATACTGCGAAGTGTCAGCTTGTCCGATGCTGGTGTCTATTCAGTCAGAGTGAGCAACGCCGTTGGCTCGGTTGAAAGCGAGCCCGCGGTTCTCACAGTTGACGTACATGTGCCTAACCTTGCGGTCGCAGATGTCTTTGGGCCATCCAATGCTCAAGCAGGCCAGTCAATCGAGCTGACATGGACAGTCACCAACTCGGGTGTTGCTTGTGCAGTCCCGCCGTGGACAGAAAAGATCTCGATTTCGGCAGACGCATTAATTGGCAACGATCAAGTTGTTGCCCTCATTGCCGCGACCGCGCCGATCGATCCACACCAATCACTGGTGCGAACGCAAGTGCTGACGCTCCCGCGCACGGGATTCTCTGGAAACGTGTGGTTCGTGGTGCAGGTGGATACCGATGATCTACTGCCCGAGTCTGACGAGTCCAACAACGCTTCAATCTCAGCAGTCCCAACTTATGTTACACCGGTGCTAACGTTGCAATTGTCCAAGACGCGCCTGACCGAGGGTGAATCCACCCAGGCAAGGATTACTCGCAGCGGCGATTTGAGTGCGCCATTGACGGTTGCCCTGACGCCAAGTAACGCAAACCAATTGACGCTTCCGCTGACCGTGCTTATTCCTGCCGGCCGTGACTCGGAGTCGTTTACAGTAACTGCGCTGGCCGATGGCGTGGTTGATGGGGAAGTCATGGTCACAATTGGAGCGACCGGTGCAGGCTACGCAAACGGGGATGCCACGCTCTCTGTTATAGATTCTGATACGCCAATACTTGGACTGCTTTTCTCGAATGCGATGGTTCCCGAGGGAAGCCAGGTGCAAGGGACTGTGTACGTTGTGCCACCGCTTCCTGCAGACATTCATGTGAAGCTCGAGTCAGCGAGCGCGGATCAACTTGCAGTCCCGTTGTCGCTGATCATCCCCGGCGGCCAAACCAATGCAACCTTCCTGGCGACGGCAATCGATGACTCGGCGATCGAATCGACGTTGCACTGCACCGTAATCGCGACGGCCGCCGGCCTGACTCATGCAATCGCAACAATCGCCATCGCCGACAACGATTCGCCTTTGCTCTTCTTGTCTTCGGCCAAGCCCGCTGTGAGCGAAACTGATGGTCCCAAGGCGACAACTGTCACTGTCACACGCAGCCCGTCGGGAATCGTGCCAATTACCCTCGAGCTTGAATCCAGCGATCCGTCAACGATCGTCGTTCCTCGCTCGGTCATTATTTCCGCAGGCACAGCTTCGGCCACGGTCCCCGTCGGCGCGGTTGACAATTCGCTGCTCGACGGCAACAAGACCGTCGAGATTCGCGCTTTTCTGCTCGAGACGCGCACGGGCAAACGAATCGGCCATCCGACTACAGCCGCCATTGAGGTGACAGACAACGAAGCGCCAGCCCTGGCGATTGTTTTGGTATCCGAGCTTGTGCCTGAGGGGCGAACTTCGGCTACCACTGGCACAGTGACACGCAATACTCCGACCAACGCAGCAATTCTGGTGCAGCTTCGTTCCAATCGCCCCGCTGAAGCAATTGTTCCGGAGTCAGTGAGCATCCCCGCAGGCCACACCAGCGCGACGTTCGAGGTCGCAAGCGTGGATGACGGTGTGCCGGACGGGAACCAAATCGTTGTTATTACTGCTGAAGCGCCGGGCTTGGCTGCAGCGCATGTCAGTCTCATTGTTACAGACGTCAACCTTCCGGACCTCGCCATCACTCAACTTGCAGGGCCGGAACAGGGATTGACCGGCGCGCCTTTCGACATTACCTACCGCGAAACCAACTCGGGCCTTGCGCCTGCAAGAGGCTTATGGAAGCAGCGGCTGTTCCTGTCGAATGATACTCAGGCCGGGAACGACCTGTATCTTGGCGAAGTGACGTTTACAGGCGCCATCGATCCGGGATTGTATGTCGAACGTACCGTTCAGTACCGGCTTCCGACCAGTCCCGGTGACTACTGGTTGGTAGTAGTGTCTGACGCGGAGGATGTCGTGGCTGAATCCATGGAAGCCAATAACACCACTGTCTCCGCACGGCCGGTCCGCGTGGCAGCGGCGTACATGGCCACTGTGGAAACCGCAATTGAACTTGCCCCGGCCAATACGCCTGTTCCGCTCAGCGGACACGCCTGGCGCACCGGATCTGAAACACCTGCAGCGTTCGAATTGGTCAATATCCATCTGATGGTTCGCGACACGCGCCGTCTTATTGCCGCAATCACGGACGCCAACGGTGAGTTCAGCACAGCTTTCTACCCCCTCCCCGGAGAGGCTGGACACTACGGAATTGGCGCCGCCCACCCCGGTGAGACAAGCGCGTCTGTACAGGACACTTTCACGTTGGTCGGCATGCGGTTTGACCCGCAGGAGTTGCTTGTTGATCTGCCCGCGAAGTCAACACGCACTGGACATGTCACGTTGGAAAACCTCGCAGAAATCCCTCTGACTGGCATGGTGCGTGCGGCCGGACCAACTCCGCCCGGTGTAGAACTGGAATGGAGTTTGCCTGCAGCTCTCGCGCCGAATGCCAAAGCCGAAGTTGGGTACAGGATCACTGCGCTGTCCGACGCATCGGCGGATTTGACATTTGATCTTGCGGTTGAAAGTGACAGTGGCGCCGAGGCAGGCCTCCCGGTTCACATAAAAATCCGGCCACGCACACCGCGTTTGACTACATCGCCAAGCACGCTTGCCGCCTGCATGGTCCGGGACCAACAAACACTCCTGAGTTTCCTCGTCAAAAACGAAGGCGGCGCTTCCACAGGGCCACTCCAGGTCCTGCTGCCGGAGGCGCCATGGCTTGGACTGGCCTCGCCTTCGCCCTTGCCGCCGCTTGCTCCGGGGGATTCGCAAGCGATTACCCTGCAGTTGGTCCCCCGGTCCGACATGGCTCTTGTTGAACAAACCGGAACACTAGTGATAACGGATGGCAAGGCCAACCTCACGGTTCCGTTTCGGTTCCGCGCCTTATCCGATGCCACCGGCGCACTCCGAGTCTCGACCGAGGACGAGTACACTTATTATGCTGCCGGGTCGCCGCGCGTCGCAGGAGCTGTGGTTGTTATCAAAGATGCACTGTCCAAGAAAACCGTAGCCGATGGAACAACGGAAGCCGACGGTGTGGTTTTCTTTCCGAATCTCCGCGAAGGCTACTACGAGGTTCAAGGCGCCGCCGATGAGCACAATCCCAACAACGAAACCATCCTGGTGGCGGCAGGCGACACGACCGACATCCGGCTTTTCCTGCCGCGCCAGGCCGTCCAGTACATTTGGCACGTGGTGCCGACCGAGATTGAGGATCGCACACGCATTACCATCGAAACAGTGTTCGAGACAGAAGTCCCACTGCCGGTGATCACGATTGACCCGCCTCTGATCGACCTTGCTGAAGTTGCCGGAGACATGGCGCAGATCGACCTCAAAATCACAAATCACGGCCTAGTTGCAGCAGATGCGATGCGACTGTCGTTCGACAAGAATCCGCGCTGGGAGATCAAGCCGTTAATCGAACAGATCGGCACATTGCCAGCGCGCAGCTCGATCTCAGTGCCGGTTCTGATTCGGCGTTTGCGCAGCGCCGCGCAATTGCACGCAACAACGCATTCCAATTCTGCTGCTCATGCACAACTCGCGCTGCCAGACCCGATTGATGCGGGCTGTGCCATGGGCGCACGACTTATTTGGGAACTGCTTTGCGGCCCAAATCGGATTTCATACAACCAGGCAATTCATGTCGCCAACGTCGGCGGCGGCTGCCCCTACGGGGGCGTTCTCAACCTCAACGGCGGCGGCGGAGGAGGTCTCGGTGCGTCGTTGGGAAACCCGGCGGTTGTGGCCATCGACTCGAATTGTCATCCGTGCGCCGAGAAAGCCTTCGAGACGATACTTAAATGCGCCGCAAAGTTCATCCCGATGAAAGACTGGATGAAATGTGTGCGACATCAGAACAAATGCGTGCGGAGCTACTGGCAGGGGGCTTGGGTGCCCAGCCTCGGCACGGCCTACCAATGCGCGAAGGCGCAGTTGATTTGCCTGAAGGCCGCAGGGCTGAGCGTCCCCGGATTGTCATACCTGAAGTACTTCGAATGCGTTCAATCGCTTCTCACGGTTTGCGATTCGAAGCCAAAAACGGGACTCATGGGCTCCGTTTCCGGCTTGCATGGGATTGATCCATCACGAGCATGGGAACTCCCGGCCATCCCCGAGACAATCCCAGAACTCGAAGGCATCCGCGCATCTGTCGAGCAAGTGAAAAAGGTGTTCGAAGCGGAAGTCTATGTTCTAGGAGATGTTGCATGGCTGGAAATTGAAGATACCGGCGCAGTTGACGACTGGCTGCAGGCATTCGATCAATTCACCGAAGGCTCGACAGAAATGGACTGGATGATTTCCGATGCCGAGTTTGAACAGTTGATGCAAATGCCCTCAGCATCTGTAATCGGAAACGAACTCGCGCTCGCATTTGTGAACCGCTGGAACCGGTCGATCCAGTATTGGGCAGCCGGCATATTCCGCTTCGAAGATGTTCTCCAAGGACAAAGCGCCGACTTCATAGCGCTTGATAAATGGGCTGAATTGGCCCAGGCATCCGACGCCTCCGCAGATGTTGCTGCGGCAGCAGGATTCGAAGACCCGTTTGTCGGACTCCAAGCCATGATCGATCAAGCCCTGCGCGAGTTTTCTCAGCCAAATGAGGGTGTTTGCGCTACCGTGCGCCTCAGCATCAGCCAGGACGCAGTCCTCACCCGCGACGCGTTCAAAGCGTCGCTCGACCTGATCAATCGTTCGCCACTGGATATCGAAGGCGTTCGAGTTGATCTCGCCGTGCAGGACAGCACTGGCGCGCAGGTGGCCGGCAAGTTCGTGATTCAACCCCCACAACTTGAAGGCATCACCGCAACTGACGGAACTGGTCGCGTACTCCACAATAGCACCGGCCGCGTTAACTGGTTGATCATCCCCACGGCCGAAGCCGCGCCGGACCGGACGCGACTCTATTTCGTGGCTGGAGTGCTTTCCTACATACAGGACACCGTCGAAGTGCGTGTGCCACTTGCACCAACAGCAATCACTGTTCATCCAAGCCCAAGCCTTTCGTTGCAGTACTTCCATCAGCGCAATGTCCTGGCCGACGACCCGTTCACGGGCCAGATTGAGCCCAGCGTGCCGTATTCCCTGGCTGTTCTCGTGAGAAACAACGGCGCTGGCGTGGCACACAACTTCCGCATGAGTTCCGCACAACCCCAGATCATCGAGAACGAAAAAGGGTTGCTCATCGACTTCCAGATACTTGCCACTGAAGTGGCTGGCCAGAACATGACACCATCCCTGACCGCCAATTTCGGCGATGTGCCACCAGGCGGAATCAAAATCGCCCGCTGGCTTTTGCGTTCCTCGTTGCAGGGACTGTTTGTCGATTACAATGCGCGGTTCGAACACGTGGACGGATTGGGCGATCCACGCCTGTCACTTATTGACAACTTGGAAATCCACGAGTTGATCCGAGTCGTTCATGCCCACGGCGAGTACGACGATCGACTGCCCGACATGCTGGTAAACGATTTCCCTGACGACCTTGACCTGCCCGACACAATTTACCTGAGCGATGGCTCCGTGCATCCGGTCAACTCGATTCGAAATGTCACCAGCGACCGCACACCTGATCCGGACAATCTGCATGTTCAAATCGCGGCGGCCGTTCCTCCGGGCTGGGTTTATCTGCGTCTGCCCGATCCTGCCGCAGGCGCCTATCGGCTCACCAAAGTCACGAGGTCCGATGGCTTTGAGATTCAAATCGACGATAACGTGTGGGCCACCGACCGCACATTCATTGGCGGGGGGCACAGGCCCGTCTATGAACACGTTTTGCACATCCTCGACCGAGACAGCACCGGAGTTTACACGCTAACATACGCCCCGCCGACCGAGCTGGATGTCTCGCCACCCACAAGCCTCGTCGCGGCGCTGCCCGCATCCAGCTACGAGAATATCCCGGTCACATGGAGCGGCTCCGACAACCCCGGCGGCAGCGGAATCGATTACTTCGACGTCTTTGTTGCCATCGACAACGGCCCTTACACGCGGTGGTTGTCCCAGAGCCGCCTTAGCCCGCATATTTCATACCTCGATTACTTTTTCGGCTTTCGATGGCCGCGCCGGCCAAAAAATCGGGCCGGGCACGACCATTTTCTCAAATTTGGATTCCCCCACCGCAAAATCGTGCGGCCAAACCCTCAAAACCCCC
>JAAYVR010000006.1 GCA_012517065.1 Verrucomicrobiota bacterium
GCAGTTTATGCACCCCAACCCGCCAACATTCGGGCGGCCTATTTGCGTGATCTGAACCGGTCGTATGATCGGTCTTCGGGTTGATGCGGCCGGGGACGGCCGCGCTCCCGGGGCCGTTGCTTTTTCCAGCGCGTGCAGGAGCGCGGCGATTCTTCGACGCACCCAACCGGTAAACGACCGGCCACCGGGTTCGGGTGATCGAAACTGGTGTGCGATCGGTCGTTGGGTTGGTGCAATGCGATATGGGGACAGGCACGCAGTTTATGCACCCCAACCCGCCAACATTCGGGCGGCCTATTTGCGTGATCTGAACCGGTCGTATGATCGGTCTTCGGGTTGATGCGGCCGGGGACGGCCGCGCTCCCCGCGACAACCGCGATGCTGGCAGGAACACCGTCCATCAAGCCATGAACATCTCAGTTATTCAGGCTTGACACTTTGCCGAGTTGGTACGAAACGTGCCGTCAACAAAACTGGCCGGGCTACACCCCGGTCGCGCTCTCACCATGAAAAAACTGACACGCAGAACATGGCTCAGGTTGACAGGCACGACGGCGTTGGTTGCATCGGTGCCACAGATACTCGGCGGTGAAACCAACAAACTCCGGGCAGCCGCAAAGAAGAACATCAAACTCGCCGTTTTCACCGGCGTTTATTCGAGTTTGCCGGTTGAACAAGCCGCACAGCGGATACGCGACGATGGTTTCAGCGGCGTGGTTCTCGAGTACAATTTTGCCGACGTAAAATTCGATCCGTGGTCGCCGGACTGGACTGCACTGCGCAAAATCACGGATGCGCTTGCCAATGCCAAGCTCGCAGTGGTGGGCCTGTTCGGGTACTACAACGTGGTTGATCCCGACACCAAACGGCAGCGGCGGGGCGAACAACGGATGGAACTGCTCATAGATAATTGGAGACAGTTTGGCTGCAGGGTCATATCAACCGAAACCGGCACATTGAACGCCAAGAGCGAATGGCTTGAATCGCCGGAAAACGCCACTGAAGCTGCCTATCTGATGTGCCGCGAGAACCTGGAGAAGCTCGCCCGTCGCGCCGAAAAGTCGGGCGCGATCATCTCGATCGAACCTTACTGGCGCAATGTGATTGATTCGGTGTCCCGTGCAGAGCGGGTCTTCCGCGATGTGAAGTCGCCCGCACTCAAACTGGTCATGGACCCGTGCAATTATTTCCGCAAGGAAGACCTGCCCCGACAAGGCGTGATGCTTGAGGACATGTTTACCCGGCTCGGCAAGCAAATCGTGCTTGCTCACGCCAAGGACGTGAAAGCCTCCGCAGACGGCACCGATCTCCCGGCGGCTGGAATGGGCGTACTCGATTATCCTCTTTACCTGAGGCTGTTGGCTGGACTGAAACGGGAAATCTATCTCGCGGTCGAACATCTTACGTTGGACGACGTCGCTCGCGCGCGGGACTACGTGCTGGGACAGATGGACAGCATTTGAGGCTGTAATTGCCAATCCTGGCGTTTGTGAAGCATTTGGGTGCCAGTTTCCCGCGTTAGAGAGCCCACTGTTTTGGCTGATAAAGAACTCAATGGCAATCAGCTTCAAGGCCGATAATCCATGGGGTGTTGTGAAGTCGCTCGCACTCTCCGGCAGCATTCTGGCGGCTTTGGCCGTGAGTGGCTGTTTGGTTGTTATGGCGGCTGATGAAACCAACCGCACATTACACCTTCGGTTTCTTGAACCACAGGCGGCCACGTACGCTGTTGATCGTGCGCCGAAAGAGAGTTTGTTGAGTGCGCGCGGGCGCATCGATGAGGTCCGAGCCCGGCGCATGCCCGGACCACCGGAGCACATCGTGTTGCGAGACAAGGTCGTACTTGGATTGGCCGACGGCGTTCGGATAGACACGGTGCTTGCTGACTCTCCGCTCACAGTGTCGCGCACTGTGGGACCGAATCTGTTTGTGCTGCAAGCGCCGGATGCGATGACCGCTGCGCTTGAAGCCGACCGACTGGCGCGCGTGCAAGGGGTCGTGATCAGCCACCCGGTCCGCAAACGCCCTGCCAAACTACATTGGCGTTATGCACCTGCGCCCAACGACACTTACTTCCCGCGCCAATGGCATTTGGAGAACCGCGACTCTGCCACCGGCGTGCCGCTCGGGTTCGACCTCGGCATTCGATCGGCTTGGGCTGACAATCTGGGCGAGGGCGTGACAATTGCGATTGTTGATGAAGGCGTCGCCACTTCTCATCCGGACCTTGCCGGAAACATGCCCGGGACCTATGACCACAACTTTGTCACTGGCAGCAGCAGCGGAACTCCAATGCGCCTCCAAGGTTCCCACGGCACTGCAGTCGCAGGGCTTGTGGCTGCTGTTGGCAACAACAGTAGAGGCGTGATTGGTGTTGCCCCCAAAGCGTCCATGGCAAGCTGGGTCGTTTTCGACGCCAGTGAATACATGGTGGATGAAGAAACGATGATGGACGCCTTGCAGTATTGCTCGAATGTTGTGAGCATTCAGAATCACAGTTGGGGCAACGCCTCTGTTGGCCAGCTCGCGTTCGGTGCACTGGAGGATCAGGCCATCGAAAACGCTGTCACAAAGGGCAGAAACGGTCTCGGGGTCATAATGGTCCGCTCGGCCGGGAACGATTGGCAATCCGGGAACGATGTGAATGACGACGGTTATGGCCAGGACCCGCGCGCAATTGCAGTTGGCGCGGTTCGTGCAACGGGCCGGGCCGCCAGTTATACAACGCCGGGCGCCCCGGTGCTTGTTGCGGCTTTTAGTGGCGATCAAGACGTGGCAACGCCGTCCGGGGGAACCACGAATTACATTCAGCTTTGCACCACGGATTTGCAGGGCGCCCTCGGACGTAACACTGATCCTGTGACTGGAGACTACGGGTTTGATTCCACTGGTTTTGGCGGCACATCCGGATCAGCACCTCAAATCAGCGGATTGTGCGCACTCATGTTAAATGCGAATCCAAACCTTACCTGGCGCGACGTCCAGCAGATACTTGTCCTGTCCGCCAGGCAGTTGGACGCCTCTGATCCCGATACAAAGATCAATGGCGCTGGATTGCCCGTCAACCACAGGGTCGGTTTTGGCGTGCCAGACGCAGGTCAGGCTGTCCGGCTGGCTCGGTGGTGGCATAATCGCCCGCCGAGAACAAGCACCACTGTCTCGTTAAGAAGGTCGTGGAACATCCCGGACGATGGATTGCGCGTGCTCGTGTTTGGTGCGAACGTGCCTGCCTCAATCCGGTCAATTCCAGCTTATCCAAGCGACGCGCCGCATCCGGACAACCCAACAAAGGTTGTGCCAATTGTCGATGTTGGGCAGGCCACGGAACCAATTGCAGTCGATCTGAAAAGCAAAGCTGCGCTGATCCAGCGCGGGGTTAATTATTTTGCTCAGAAGATTTCCTATGCGGCCACCGCAGGCGCAGAGTTTGCCGTGGTTTACAACAACACAGGCTCGACTGACCGCGTGTTCATGGCAGGGGCAGACCTTGCTTTTGCGCCGATACCTGCGGTGTTTATCGACAGGATTTCCGGCGAAGCACTTCGGGACTACATTGCCTCGTCTTCCAACGTTCTGGCTCAACTATCGCTGAACAGTTTGCCGATCGACCTCGACATTGCCGAGAACCTGTCGTGTGAGCACGTGAAACTGCGCGTCTTTTTCAATCATCCACGCCGCGCTGACGTGCGGCTTACCCTTGTTTCCCCGAGTGGCACCCGCAGTGTGCTCCATCATTTCAACGAGGACATCAGCTCTCCGCTGGGCGACTGGACATTCTACAGCACGCATCATTTCTTCGAGCCCAGTGCCGGTACGTGGCGTGTCGAAGTCAGCGACGAACAACCCAGCCAAACAGGCAAAGTGAACGGTGTCGAACTAACAATCTACGGCGTCCCAATCACAGACTCAGACCGCGACGGCCTTGATGACGATTGGGAAATGAACCATATCGGCACACTTGACTTCGGCCCTGCGGCTGACATCGACCGCGACGGATACTCGAACCTTGTCGAATGGCTGCTCGAGTGGGACCCGCTTGCGCCGGACCTGCCGTTTCAAATTGACCTCTCCATTTGGAGCAGCTCGATTGCCCGTTTGAGCTGGCCATCCTCGCGAAGCGGCTACTACCAAATGCTCGGCACCTCCGCCATCGACAAGACTGGCTCCGTCGTTGCGTCCCAACCCGGCCGATTTCCCGAGATGGAGTTTTTCCTGCCTCTGACGAATTTGACCGAATTCATCCAGGTCAGGCATGATTTGAGAGAATCTTTCTGATGCCGTTATGCGCACGAATCACGATCAAAGCGTTCGGGGCCGGACACGACAGCCGGTTGCGGCCCTGCGTTCCTGTAACCGTCTTTACCGACTGCTTGCCGAAGCGTTGGTTCCAGCGCTGCTCGTTGTCTGCGTGTCTGCTATGGCCCAGCAGAACCAGCCATCGCAGCAGGGCCAGACAGCAAGGCGCCTTTCCCTGGAAGATTGCATACAGATCGCACTCGAACACAACCGCGACATCCAAATAGAAAGGATAAACCCGCGAATCGCGCGGCTAACCTTGGACGCATCGTATGGGTACTATGATCCTTCCTTGGTTGTGTCTGGCGGGCATGAACACAGACGGGAACCCGGCGGGTTCGATCCCGCTGATCTGAGCGAATATGAAGTCCACGACGCCGAGAACGATTATGCCAAAGTTGGTTTGCGAGGAACCCTTCCGACCGGCATGCGCTATGAATTCGGAGGTGATTATGTCCACAGCTTTGGTTTGCGTGAGGCAATTGATTATGAAACATACGGAGTCGTCGCAAACATGTCGGTCACCCAGCCATTGCTTCGCGATTTCTGGACGGACCAGGCCCGCACAACCATCAAGATTAACAGAAAAAACCTACGCATCTCGGAGTTGGGCGTTGGTTTCATTTTGATGGAGGTTGTCCACAAAATCGAACTGGCGTATTACGAACTGGCTTTCGCGCGCGAAAACCTCCAGGTGCAACGAAAGCTCCTCGAGGTCCGCAAGGCTTTCCAGGATCAGGCACATCAAAAAGTCCTCGCTGGTGCGATACCTGCTCTTGAAGAAAAGCTGGCTCAAGCTCAGGTAGCTGCTGCAGAAACTGCTCTGATCGCAGCCCGCAACGCCGTCTCAATCGCCGAAAATGAACTCAAAACCCTGCTCGGCGACGACTTCCAAAGCAGCGAAGGAATTGAATGGGTTCCTACAGACCCGCTTCTGGTTCTCCCGGAAGAACTCGAACTCAGGGCGAGCTGGCAGCGTGGCATTTCGCAAAGACCTGACCTTGCACAGCTCAGAGTTGAAGTCGAGAAACAGGACCTGAATCTCCGGTTCAGGCACAATCAATTGTTCCCTTGGTTGGACCTCGTCGCCGGTTACGGTCGCCGCGGCTCGAGCACATTCGAGCAGCGCCTGCCGCTTCCCCCGCCGGCCAGTGCTTCAAGAGCCTTTGACCAGGTTTGGGACGGCGTCGCGCCAAGGGACCTGATCGGCGTGATCTTCACCCTGCCGCTGAGCCGCACCACTGAAAGAGCCAACTACCGGGCAAGCAAAGAGCTCAAAGAGCAGGCCATCTTGAGGTTGAAACAGCGTGAGGAACTGGTAATGCGCGAGATCAGTGACGCTCTTATCACGGCCAGAGCCGATCGCGATCGTGTTGAAGCCGCGCGCCGTGCTGCCGAGTTGGCGGAAGCGGCGCTCGATGCCGAACAACAGAAACTGGCCGTTGGACAAAGCACGTTCTACGTGGTCTTGCAACTTCAGGGCGATCTGGCCGCTGCCAGGTCCCAAGAAGCGCGCGCGAAAGCCGACTACAACAAGTCATTGTCAATGCTGCACCGGGCTGAGGGAAGCCTTCTCGACCGCCACAAGATAGACATCGAGTACAAGTAACCGCAGCGGCGGTACGAAGTAGGGTGTCAGCGTGCAACGCGATTGGCCGTTTTGAGGCCGGGGCTCGCCAACAGCCTCTTCATCGTTTGCGCGTTGCGGAAGGCGGAGCCGTTGTAGTCGTTGTTGAAATACAACCACGCTTCTCTTGGCGAGCAGTTGCGAAGCTTGCTTGCCCAATCTTCCAGCTCGGCGTCGGTGTAATCGTGCCTGTACCAGCGCGTGGCGCCGTGAAACCGAACGTAGATGATGTCACCTGTTCTGACCAATTCCGCAGGCAAACGCGGTGCGCTCACCGAACAGAAAATGAGATTGGCATCGCTGAAGGCCTCGAAAACGACGTCGTTCCACCAGTTTGGATGTCTGAACTCGATCACATTCCGATAGTGAGGATCGAGTTGATCGACAATCGCCTGTAGCCGAGCTGGTGTGCAGTGAAAGCTCGGAGGCAACTGGAACAGGAAACAACCCATGTGCTCAGCGAGCGACTCAGCCAACTTGTAGAATTCGCGGATCAGTTTGTGCGTGTTCCTGAACCTTTTCTCGTGGGTGATGGTTTGGTTGACCTTGATGCTGTATTGGAACCCCGGACTGGCTTGTCGGCGCCAGTTCTTTACTGTGGCTGGCTTTGGCCAGCGATAAAACGGCGCGTTAAGTTCCACCGTATCGAACGCCTGCTGGTAATGTGCGAACCATTGTGAGGACGGCAAATCGACCGGGTACACCCGACCTTTCCAGTGCCAATAATACCAACCTGAGCAACCCACTTTTGCGTTCAGGTTCATCTTAACTGCCTCAGGCGCGAGTTCGTCAGGACCTTTATCGATGGCCGGTGCTTTTGCGGCTTCTGATTACTGCAGGTTTTCCTCTACTGTGTCAGTTGAGATAGCGTAGCAGGCGCCCGGGTGTTTATCGTTTCTTGATAATCCAGAGCAAAATTGTCGCTGCAACGCTCAGAATGATGCAGGTGGTCAGGGGAAAATAAAACCTGAAATTCGGGCGCTCGATCGAGATATCGCCTGGCAAACGGCCAAGCCATGGGATTTTGGGGCCGATCCAAAAAACGAGCCCGAGCGTTGCTATGATCAGGCCGACCAATACCAAAACTTTTCCCATCTCAGTCATGGTTTGGCGCCATAATATACACGCGCACCGGCTCAATGGAATAGTTTAGCCCATGTATTTCGCAGCCCTGCGTCGCCGGAACCAAAGGGCCTGACGGGCACTGCCCCCAGTTGTTGCGCCGCCTGATGTCGGCTGTCGGCCACGCCGGGCTGGATCGTTATATTCAAGAATCATTCATATTCGCGAACATTTTCGGGCTGCGAGTTTGGTCAATTTCTCCGTATCCCCTTCTTTGGCAGCGAGCAAGGCGGTTACGACGGTACTGCCTTTGGGAGTGAGCCGGATAAGGTGACAGGCACGTTCTTTGGGCATCCCCAGCCGGTGAATGTTCGGGCGCAGGATTTGCATGATCGAAACGGGTTGTAGGATCGGTTGTCGGGTTGATGCAGCCGAGGACGGCAGCGCTCCCGACCGTCGGTGTTTTTTGTAACGCGCCGGCAGGAGCGCGGCGATTCTTCGCCGCACCCAGCCGGTGTATGTTCGGTGGCCCGATTTGCAGGATCGAAAAGCGTCGCATGACCGGTGATCGGGCTGATGGGGAATATGGGATATGGGGACAGACACGTTGTTTGGGCATAAGGCAAAGCGGCAGCAAGCTGCCGCACTCCAAACGCTTCGCGCCTACCAACGCCC
>JAAYVR010000061.1 GCA_012517065.1 Verrucomicrobiota bacterium
TGGTGGGCGCGAAGCGCTTGGAGTGCGGCAGCTTGCTGCCGCTTTGTTTTCATGCCCAAACAACGTGTCTGTCCCCATATGGCCCCATTCGATCTCGCCGCTGATCCCGATGGTTTCTCACGCGCTGCCGCGGATGCAGCGGGCGTTGGTGGGCGCGAAGCGTTTGGAGTGCGGCAGCTTGCTGCCGCTTTGTTTTCATGCCCAAACACCGTGTCTGTCCCCATGTGGCCTCATTCGATCTCGCCGCTGATCCCGATGGTTTCTCACGCGCTGCCGCGGATGCAGTGGGCGTTAGCAGGCGCGAAGCGTTTGGAGTGCGGCAGCTTGCTGCCGCTTTGTTTTCATGCACGAACAGCGTGCCTGTCCCCATATCGGTGGGCTCTCGGGATAGGAACCGCGGGACCAAGGAATTCCCCTCGTTCGGCTGCCGAATACAGTGATGCAGCCCGGCCTGGCCGACAGCCCTTATTAGGCGGCGCGCAACAGCTACACCGTGTAAGTTCCGCTCGCGACCCGGCCGCCGTGACCCGTCCAATTGGTGTGGAAAAACTGCCCGCGCGGCGCATCGACGCGCTCGTAAGTGTGCGCACCAAAATAATCGCGTTGCGCCTGAAGGAGGTTCGCTGGCAGCCTCGCACTCCGGAATCCGTCAAAGAACGCCAAAGCCGTGCTCAATGCCGGCACCGGAATGCCCTTTCGAACCGCCATGCTCACAACCTTGCGCCAGCTTCGTGTGCAACTCTTTATTGCCTTCTTGAAAAACGGGTCTAACAGCAGATTTGTCAGGTTCGGGTTCTTGTCGAACGCTTTCTTTATCTCGCCAAGGAAAACGCTTCGAATAATGCATCCGCCACGCCACATCAACGCAATGCCGCCGTAGTTGAGGTTCCATCCGTAATGCTCGGCTGCCGCGCGCATGAGCATGTAACCCTGCGCGTAACTGATGATCTTCGAGGCATAAAGTGCCTTGCGTATGTCATCGATCCATCTCTTCCGGTCACCCGCAAAGCGCGAATTCGACGGTGGAAACACCTTCGAAGCCTCAACACGCTGATCTTTCATCGCCGATACGCACCGCGAATAGACAGCCTCGGCAATGAGCGTTATCGGAATTCCAAGTTCCTGCGATGAAATCACCGTCCATTTGCCCGTGCCTTTCTGCCCGGCCGTGTCGAGTATCTTGTCCACCAATGGCTGCCCGTCGTCGTCTTTCTTTGCAAGAATGTCGCGCGTGATTTCAATCAAATAGGATTTCAGCTCACCTTCGTTCCATTCCTTGAAAACCTCGTGCATTTCATCGGGCGTCATGCCCAAACCATCCTTCATTATGTGGTAAGCCTCGCAGATGAGCTGCATGTCGCCGTACTCGATCCCGTTGTGCGTCATTTTCACATAATGCCCCGCGCCACCTTCGCCCACCCAGTCACAGCACGGTTCTTCCGCGCCGGTCTGTGGATCGGTGACTTTTGCGGCGATCGCCTGGAAAATCGGTTTCACGTGCGGCCATGCCGCGGGGCTGCCGCCGGGCATGATACTCGGGCCGCGCCGCGCGCCTTCCTCACCGCCGCTGACGCCTGTCCCGATGTACAACAGCCCTTTGCTCTCGACGTATTTGGTTCGGCGAATGGTGTCTTCAAACAGCGAATTGCCACCGTCAATTATGATGTCGCCCGGCTCGAGAATACCCAGCAACTGCTCGATGAACTCGTCCACAGGCTTGCCGGCTTTCACCATCAGCATCACCCGGCGCGGCTTCTTAAGCAACGCGGCCATCTCCTGTAAAGAATGCGCTCCGATAACGCGTGTGCCCTTGGCCTCGTTGGCAAGGAAATCGTCCACCTTGGACACAGTCCGATTATATGCCACCACGGTAAAACCGTGGTCGTTCATGTTAAGAATCAGGTTCTGGCCCATTACAGCCAAACCGATCACTGCAATGTCTCCAACAGCTTCCATGGTCAAATGCCTTTTTTCTGTGTTCAGCAAAAAACTCTGAGCAATACTAACCCCGAATTCCCCTGGCGCCAACAGATTCTCAACCGGCACTGCCGTTTTGGCATGCTTCAACCTGCACAGCCACAACACTTATCCCACGCTTCGTCGCCACAGAAGAAACAACGTCCATCTCCAAAACCAGCGTCTTCCCTGCCTCGAAGGCCAATACAGCCACGCCATTCTCAGCGCACACTTCCACCGTCTTCAAGCCCACCGTCGGAATGTCAAAACGCATGTCGTGCCCCCACTTGGCCACTTTCACCGCAACCGCGCCTCCCTCGGCACCCGCAAGCGCCCCGCCCCTTGCCAGACACTGATCGGTCCCCTCGAACGCCTCAACGGCCAAGACCGTCCCACGCCTCACAACAACCGTCTGACCGATTTCGAGCTTCGACACCTGCTTCGCAATTTGAAATCCAAATCGCACGTCAGACTCTTGGTCTGCATCCAGAACCGGGCCAAGCCTGAACCCCGCCCCGGGCATCAGCGGCCTCAACCACGGCGTCGCCTCCACCAGTTCAATCCCGTCTTTCTTCAATTCGTCCGCTATTGCCCCGAATATCGTGTGCGCGTTCCTCTCCTTTAGCCGCCACAAAAGTCGCATCGCACGCAGGTCCGGACGAAGATCAAACAGGTTCTTCGGAGCAATTTGGCCCAACATTACACACCGCTTGACCCCGCGCTTCGCAAACGCCGATATCATCCGATCCAATTGCCCCACACGCAGCCAAATAACTTCGTCAACGAATTCGGCAATCCGTGGGTCCGTCTCATTCTCGAAAGCCACAGCCACAAGCCGCAGCGTCCCCTCCTGCCGCGCCAGGCGCGCAAATTCGATCGGCAGCGACCGATTCCCCGCAATCAGTCCCATCGTTGTTTTGTCCATCTCAGACACGGTACCGACCATACCCGCCATTTCTGCTGACGCAATTCCAATCAAGTGCGCCTCGGCACGCCCGATGCACCGCCGGGCCCGGAGATTTCACCGGGCAATCGAATTGACAGTATCGAGCGAACGTAGGACTCCACCGTTTGTCTTTTAATTCATCACAGTTCGAGGTAGCTTCGAGGAATAAATGAACTTCCGACTCCTGATCGCGTGCGCACTGGTTGCTGCGGGGCCATGTATCGACGCTGCCAACCTCGCAGGACGGCAGCCAAACATCATCGTGATCATGACCGATGACCAGGGATACGGAGAAATCGCCGCACACGGAAACACAATCATCAAAACCCCCAACCTCGACCGACTCCACGCCACCAGCGTCAGATCCGACAATTTCCACGTGAGTCCAACTTGCGCACCCACGCGCGCAGCGCTGTTAACCGGACGACACGAGTTCAAAAGCGGCGTTACACATACTATCTTCGAGCGAGAACGGCTTTCTTTGAAGGCAACCACAATCGCCCAAGTGTTGCAGTCCGCCGGTTACGCCACAGGGATTTTTGGCAAGTGGCACCTTGGGGATGAGGACGCATACCAGCCAAACCGACGCGGATTCGACGAGGTGTTCATTCATGGTGGAGGTGGCATAGGACAAACGTTTCCCGGCAGTTGCGGAGATGCACCAAACAATCACTACTTCAATCCGGCGATCCGCCACAACGGGCGCTTCGTCAAAACAAGCGGTTATTGCACCGACGTGTTCTTCGAACGCGCCATCGCATGGATCAACTCCCGGCGCGAGTCAGGCCGCCCGCTTTTTGCCTACATCACGCCAAATGCTCCGCATGATCCCTTCGTCAGCCCTGGCGCAAAATACGAAGCCCCATACCGCGACAAAGGTTTGTCCACAAATGCAATCGCTTACTACGCCATGATCTCGAACATCGACGAAAACGTTGGAAAACTCATGGCACAGCTCCGCGATTGGCAAATTGACAGAAACACCCTCGTGGTCTTCCTCACAGACAACGGCCATTCAATCGGCGACCTTTACAACGCCGGCATGCGGGGAATGAAGGGTACACCATACGAAGGCGGAACCCGCGTCCCGTGTTTCTGGCATTGGCCCGGCACGCTCGAGCCGGGCGAACGCAAACAGTTGACAGCGCACATCGACTTCTTTTCAACTCTGGCCGAGCTCGCAGGCGCAAGCTTGCGTCCTGAGGTCCAAGCCCAAGTCGAGGGCAGAAGTCTGTTGCCCTTGCTCACCGATGTAAACAGCCCGTGGCCCGACCGCATGCTCGTCACCCATTTGGGTCGGTGGGAGTACAACCAGGCACCAGCAGCAAAATACAGGCAGTGCGCAATTCGTAATTCGCGCTTCAAACTCGTCAACAACTCCGAACTCTACGACCTCGAATCAGACCCAGCAGAATCGCGCAATGTCATTGAACAGCATCCCGACGTCGTCACTGTCCTGAGGGCCGCCTACGACAAGTGGTGGCAGGAAATCCTTCCGTGCCTCGAAAACGAAACTGTATTGGGCCCGCCCGTAAACCCGTTCAAAGCCGCTTACTGGCAGCAGTTTGGCGGCGAGCCCGACGACGCCCTGAAACGCCGCATGGATCCGTCGCGGAAACTCCCTTCAAGCAGCGCAGCGAAGCCGCAACCAAATGTTCCGGCGAGATAAAGGCGTTCGTTGCAAGCTCGGCGCTCCACCGCACAGCGCTGCATGGGGCGACTCCTTCGCCCGCGGCGGCGATGAGTCGGGATCGGTGAATGAACTGTTTGAGACAAAACCCTCAAACAATCACACAGCTTGCGATACTTCGTGAACTCGTCCTAACTCCGGAAATCTCACCGGAGTGAAGCTTTGGGTGTCTTGGGCTGGTCAAGCGGTGAGATTTCCGGGCTGGATAGCAGTACAGCAACGCACGGTGAAGGTTAACCAAGTGCAACCAGCTTCACTTTGGCGCCACGTTTCAGTCCAAGACTCCGCGCAGCGTTCCCGCCGTTAACTGCAATCTCGATACAGCCACTCGACCCGGGGACTGCCACTGGCTTTCGCTTCGGCACGGCCGTGTAGCAAGAACGGACCGGAACACGCCGCCGTCCATACATCACCGCGAACTGGCTCGCACAAGCCGGTTCAAGCGTTGTGTTAGGCAAATTCGTAATCGCGTTACCGAAATGATCCACATGCACAACCTCGCCAAGCCAGCCGTACACAGCGCGCGCGGGCTCCGGCCACGGCAATGTAATCCATTCAGCGGTCTCCGGGCCAACCTCAGCAAACCTGCCTCCATTGGCAAGGTACGCTGCAACAGGCGCAAACACATCCCGGCCATGGAAAGTTGCGCTCACTGGCGAAAGAACGAGCCGCTGGTTTTCAATTCGCCGAACCACAACGTTCTTTTCACTTCTCAGCGTCCACGAAAGCAGTCCGTTGTCGGGTCCGACGAATGTCGCGTCGGAGCAGCGCGCCACAATCGCCCGTCGATCGCTCCCAACGCCTGGATCAACAACGGCCACATGCACCGAGCCTTTCGGGAAGAACCGATACGCCGTAAGAAGCGCAAACGCACCAGCACGCACATCCCCAGCCGGCACAAGGTGCGTAATGTCCACGATCCGTGCGCTCGGGCATCGGCTTAAAATCACGCCCTTCATGACGCCCACAAACGAATCGTGAAGCCCAAAATCCGTTGTGAGTGTGACAACAGGAATCCGAGTATCACGTGCCATGCTCGGAGTCTGCCATTAAACCTCAACATCCGAAACACGAACTTTGCCGCGCTCCCGAAGTCGTTGCTGTTTTCAGCGCCCTGCAGGAGCGCGGGCATTCTTGCCCACCCCCAGCCGGTGAATGTTCGGTCGTCCGATTCGCGTGATCGAAACCGGTCGTACGATCGGCCATCGGGTTGATGCGGCCGGGGACGGCCGCGCTCCCGACGCCGTTGGGTTTTTCCAACGCGTTGCGGGAGCGCGGCGATTCTTCGCCGCATCCAGCCGGTGAACGTTCGGACACCAGATTCGCGTGATCGAAACCGGTCGTACGATCGGTCATCGGATTGATGCGGCCGGGGACGGCCGCGCTCCTGACGCCGTTGCTTTTTCCACCGCGTGCAGGAGCGCGGGCATTCTTGCCCGCCCCCAGCAGGTAAACCTTCGGGCGCCGGGTTTGCGTGAACGAAACGGGTGCATTATCGGTCGTCGTGTTGATGCGGCCGGGGACGGCCGCGCTCCTGACGCCGTTGCTTTTTCCACCGCGTGCAGGAGCGCGGGCGATGGAGACCATAGACCATAGACCAAAGACCTGGAACAAAGCACAGACGGCATGGCGCACGAGTCAGAAACCAGGAGACCTGGGAAATCAAACAGCGATCAGCGGACAGCAACAAGAATCTCAATGTGATCACCGCTGCCGGTCCGCACGAGTTGATAAGGGCCGAAGGCCCGATTCATACCAGCCCGGGGCAACGCCCCAGGTAAGTGGGCCAAACCAGTCGTCCTGTCGCTTTACCGGAGGAATTGACTTTTCATTCTCGAACATATCTGACAAAAATTGCGGATTCGGAAGCTCGATCAGACACGATATGAAAGAATACACATCAGGCGACCTGAGAAACTTTGCGGTTGTGGGCCATGCCACCTGTGGCAAGACAATGCTCAGCGAGGCGATGCTCGCTTGCAGCGGCGTAATCGGCCGAATGGGCAGCATTTCAAACGGTACAACAGTGTCCGATTACCACGAAAGCGAGCAAAAACGCGGGATTTCAATCCATGCCACTCTTCTTCACACCGAATGGCAGGGCAAAAAGCTCAACATAATCGACACACCTGGATATCTCGATTTCATCAGCGAAGCGTTGGCCTCGCTAAGAGTGTGCGATTTCGCACTGGTCGTCGTGCACGGCGTTGACGGAATCGGGCTCGGAACCGAGCGCGTTTGGCAATACGCCACCGAGTTCGGAATCCCGAAAATGATGGTTGTGAACATGCTCGACAAGGAACACACCGATTTCAACGGTATCCTTGGAAAACTCAAGGAACTTTACGGACGACACGTTTTCCCTCTCACCCTGCCTGTTAACCCGGGACCGGGCTTCGACAAGACGCTGGATGTGATGCGTCAAACTGTGATGACCTATGCAAACGACCAAAGCGGCAAGTACACCGAATCAGCCCCAACAGGCGAACTCGCCGACCAACTCCAGCGCCTCCACAACGAATTGATAGAACTGGTTGCCGAATCGGACGATTCCCTCCTCGAAAAATTCCTCGAAAAAGGCAACCTGACTGAAGAAGAAATGCGCGGGGGCGTTCACGCCGCGTTCCAGCAGGGCAACCTCATCCCGGTGTTCTGTGCCGCAGGAGAAAGAAACGTCGGTGTGGCGCGATTGATGGATTTCATTGCCAAATACGCATCCTCGCCTTTGGATCGGCCGGTTGCGAAAGGGATCGGGCCAGACAACGAACCTGTTGAGGTGCGGATCGATGATTCACAAGCGGTTCTCCATGTGTTCAAGACGCTCAATGAACAGCACATCGGTGAGATGTCCTTTTTCCGCGTGTATTCCGGAACTGCGCGGTTCGGCGCCGACATGTTCAATGTCAACCGGAACATGACCGAACGCATCGGCCAAATCTTCATATTGAACGGCAAAAACCGCGAGAACGTCAACAGCCTCATCGCCGGCGACCTCGGCGCCGTCGTAAAACTGAAGAACACTCACACGGGCGATACACTCTGCAGCCCCGGCTTGAACGTCCGGCTTCCCGCTGTCCAGTTCCCGAGACCGAGCATCCACGCCGCCTTGAAATTGAAAGCCAAAGGTGAGGAAGACAAGGTTGCACAGGGATTGGCAGCAATCAGCGCTGAAGACCCAACCTTCTCATACCAGGTTGACGCAGAGCTGCACCAGACGGTGCTTTCAGGACAAGGGGAACTCCACCTGCAGGTCGTGTCGGAACAGCTCAAAAACCGATACAAAGTCGATTTCGACCTTGTCGCCCCAAAGATACGGTTCCGCGAAACAATCCGGTCCAAAGGCGACTCCAAATACCGGCACAAAAAACAAACCGGCGGCGCAGGCCAGTTCGCCGAGGTCTGGATGCGCATCGAGCCAAAACCACGCGGCACCGGTGTCGAGTTCACTCAAAGTCTCACCGGCCAAAACGTGGACAGAGTGTTTGTTCCGTCCGTCGAGAAGGGCGTTAACGCCGCATGCGCCGAAGGCATCCTCGCCGGTTACAGGGTGACAGACGTCAAGATAGATTTCTACGACGGCAAACAGCACCCGGTCGATTCAAAGGACATCGCATTCCAAATCGCGGGCAAAGAAGCGTTCAAAGAAGCTTTTATGAACGCCCGCCCATGCCTGCTCGAGCCAATTCACCTTGTCGAAATCAAAGTGCCCGAAGATGCCATGGGCAATGTCATCGGCGACCTGTCGAGTCGGCGCGGGAAAATACTCGGCATGGAAGCCGCCGGCGGATTCCAGGTCATCAAAGCGCATGTGCCCGCCATGGAACTGTATCAGTACTCAACTGTGCTGCGCTCACTCACAGGAGGCCGGGCAGCCCATACAGAGGAATTCGACCATTACGAGGAAATGCCCAAGGAAATCGAGCAAAAGGTCATAGCCGAAAGCAAGAAAGCCAAAGAAGAACAACAATAAGTAGGTTTGCGGCTCTGACTGTCAAATTTTTTGCTTCCGTCTGAGTGTGGCTTGATTAACATCACTCCGTGCCAGAACAACAGGGCCAACGCATCTTGTCCCCGATGACCCGCCCTGCGAGGTCGCACGCGCCACAGCATTGGCGACCCGCCGACGCGCATCTCTACGCAGCGTGGGGTGTCGTGCTCTTGGCATTCGTATTGTCGATTGCATGGTTGTTAACCAAAGGAACGACTGGCCCGTGGCGGTGGTTCGACGGTGCGTTCATCCTCCTCATATCACTCATGTCTGTTTTCGCAGCAGCAAGGAGATTGCCAGCTCAAAACATCGTCCCGGCAGCTCTGATCATTCTGGCAACAAGCGCGGTGGCCATAGCCACGTTTGCGTATTATGTGTCTGATCCCTCGAGCAATGCGAAGGTTGGCTTTGATGACTCTTTCGGCCCTTCGATCCTCAACTCGAATGAGAAACGCCTGTTGCCGTGGCAGGTTCCTTTCCTGATCCTTGCGATGACGCTCAGCAGCCGTGAAACCACGCGTCTGATGCTGCGCCCCTGGCGGCGGGATAAGAACTATGGCCTCTGGCTGCTGGGAATATCCACCCTGCTGGTGCTGTTTATTTGCGTTGCCATGGAACCATTCGCAAACAAGGTGGCAGCTTGGTGGAACTGGCAACGAAACACGTCGAACGCCTATTCGTGGCATGGCGCGCCATGGTGGGCGTTTGTCTGTTGGGCGGCACTGGTGCTGGTGGTCTATTGGTTTGCCGGACCGTGGCTCATTGTCAAACGCCCCCTTTCGATGATCCCAGACCTCACCCCGGTCGGAGTGTGGTTGCTGCTTCTGATCTATTTCACACTCGGAAACGTAACCAAGATCGCCGATGGACTCTGGCAGCCAGTGATTGCTGCTGTGGTGGCCGGGATACCGGTGTGCTTCATGGCATGGCGTGGCTGGAAGTTGTCTCAGCCGCCTGTCACGCCTGCTCCGGCGCCCGTTTCGTCAAGCGAAGCCGCGTAACCCTCGGCCCATCCACTTCTTCCACGAACAATTCACAGCGGCCAATCACAACCCGATCGCCCGGCTTCGGAAATCCACCCAGCCGCTGAGTCACAAACCCGCTCGTCGTGGTCACGCCCTCCTCGTAAAGCGGCTCGCCGACGAGATTCGACAGCTCATGCAATGGCAGAATCCCATCCAACTCCCAGACACGATCGCCTCGCGCAACGACCATGGGCTTTTCCTGATCGAACTCGTCCTGAATCTGGCCGACCAACTCCTCCAAAATGTTTTCCAGCGTCAACATCCCAACTGTCCCGCCATATTCATCGACCACAATCGCAAAATGAAGGCGTTCGTCCAAGAACAGCTTGAGCACGCGCTCAAGCCGCGCCGTTTCAGGAACGTAAATCAACCGTTTTGCCACCCGGCGCAAGTCAATGCCGCGCCTGGCCTTGTTCCGCAGAGCGTACAGGTCCTTGATGTGCACAACGCCAAGCGTCTTATCAAGGTCGCCCCCTTCGCAAAGCGGAAACCGTGAATACCGGCTGGTCTCAGCAATGTTAACGCATTCCTCGATGCTGGACTCCGTGTTCAGCACAACCATCTCACGCCGCGGTCGCATTACCTCGCACACTTTCCGGTGGGCAAGGTCAAAAGCGTTCAAGGCAAGATGCCGGCTGAACGCCATTGCGGGAGTCCGCTGAGCCGGCGCTGCCAGCAAAAGGCGCAGCTCTTCCTCGGACTGCACCGAATCGTGCGCATCCCGCGGTTGCAAGCCAAGTTGGCGCAGAATCCAAAGTGAACTCTGGTTTAACAACCAAATGAACGGGTACGAAACAAAATGAAAGATCTCCAGTGGCCTCGATACAAGCAATGCCACCGGCAATGGCCGTTGAATCGCCAGCCACTTCGCCGCCTGTTCACCCGCAGTAATATGCAGGAAAGTTATGGTGCCAAAACCGACAATGACTGCGATCGTTTCCCGCGTGTGCGCAGAGTTCGGCCCGTCCATGCCCAACAATGGCCAAATCGGACTCAGCACCGCGCTGAACACCGGCTCACCCACCCATCCAAGCGCCAAACTGGCAATTGTCACTCCAAGTTGACACGCGCTCAAAGACGCGTCCAGCCTGCTGATCACCCGCTTCGCAATCGCCGCGCGCCTTTGTCCCTTCGCAATCAACGCCTCAAGCTGCGTTTCCCTGACCTTGACGAGTGCGAATTCTGAAGCGACAAAGAACGCGTTCATCAGCACCAGCGCAAATGCCGCCAATAGCTTCAGCAGTATCTCCAATAGCGTGCTCGAGTCCATTGATCAAATGCTGATGTCGCCAAACAGAAACCGCAGAATATCCTGAAATGTCACGATGCCGACTTCCCGCCGGTTCCTGTCCAGCACAATCGCGAGGCGCTGTCCTGATTGCCTGAATTGCCGCAGCGCACTCTCCAGACGCATCGACTCTCCCAAATAAAGAGCCGGCTGCAGATACGCCCCTGCCTTCAGATTCGGGTCGAAACCCGTCTGATACAGAGAAGTACGCAAACTGAAAATCCCCACAATCCGGCCTGTCCCAGGATCAGTAAGCGGAAGCCGCGTCAAATTCCGTTCCCGACAGAGCATTAACACCTCAGCAACCGGCGTTTCACGTGTCACAACAACGACCTTTTCCATCGGCAATGTCAGGGAGCCAACCGTGAGGTTCTGCAGGTCCAGAACCCTGTTTATGATCGCCTGCTCGACACCGCTAATCGCCCGGCTCGATTCCTGCATCAGTTGACGAAACTCCTCGCGGTTGGCGAACAGTTGCCCGGTGTAACGGCTGCCGCCTGTTATCCTCAGGAGCAGTTCGCTCATCCTCGCCAGCACACGAACCGCCGGCGACAACCCCAAATGCAACAGCCTGAACGGCATCGCCAGACTCAAACAAAACCGCGCCGGTTGTTGTCGAAACAGCGTCTTTGGAAGCAGATCGGCAAAAGCATAGAGAAAAAAGACCGAACCGATCAACGCGCCCAAAAGCCAAATCGGATATGGCGCAAGAGCACTGTGCAAAAGAAAAACTGCCAATACCATCACGACAAAGTTCGACAGCGTGTTCCCCAACAACACCGTCCAAAGAAAGTCCTCCATGTTTTCAAGAAACCCGTGCAACACCGCCGCAGACCTGTTCCCGGCGCGCATCTGCTGTCTGACACGAAGGCGGCTCAGCGCAAAAACACCGGCTTCCATTCCCGAACAGCAGAAGCTCACGGTAAGGCTGAACAACAGAACCAAAATGCACGCCGCAGTTGTCACCTGGCCTTGTCACCCCCTTTCGGCACAACTTCAACCAGCAGCTCGCGCACACGCCTGTCGTCCACAATCGTGGCAGTCAGCTTGAGCGAGCCAAATTGAACCGAGTACCCCGCCGGCGGCACCACACCCGCCAGCGCAAGCAACAGCCCGCCCATCGTTTCGACACCCGCAATATCTCCCAGATACGCGTACTCCCGGCGAAAATCGTCCATCCGCATCGTTCCGTTTACTCGCCACCGGTTCTTCCCGATTCTTTCAAATACAAATCCCTCAGGCTCGCCTTCGCCTCGTATCCGGCCTATCATCGAACCGAGAATATCCTCGATGGTCACCAGACCCGCCGTGCTGCCGTATTCGTCGAGCACTATTGCCAAACCCCGTTGCTGCTGCTGCAACCGCCTCAACAACTGAAGAAGGTTTATCGTTTCAGGGACAAAAGATGGAAATTCAATCGACTCCGCAAGGTCCGCCTCGGGTTCAAGCAACAGTTTTCGCGTGTTCAAGACGCCGACGATCGTGTCGGGACTCCCATCGTAAAGAGGCAAACGCCTGTGCTTGAATCGTCGTGCTGCGCCAATCATCTCCTCCTTCGGTAGGTCATCGGGCAGTGCGTTCATCTGCGCTCGCGGCTTCATGACGTCACGCGCCATCCGCCTGTCGAGGCTGATGATTTGCAGAATGATTTCCTTTTCCGACTCTGCCAGTGCGCCCTGTTGTGCACCGAGCTCGATCAGTTCGGTGTATTCGGCCTCGCTTGTCTCTTGCGGGGCTGTCACTGCAGCAGCCGGCAAAGTCCGCACCAGCCAGTCCGTCACCCATACAGCCGCCCGCCTGATCGGCCGCGTCACCGCCATGAAAAACTGCATCGGGACCGCGACGCGAACAGCCCAAAACTCCTGACCGCGCACCGCAAGGCTCTTGGGAACAACCTCGCCCACAACCAAAATCAACAACAACACCCCCGGAAGCGTAATCAACTCAGACCAACCGTGATGCAGTATCATCCAAACGCCAAGCGAAACAAGGCCCGCATTGGCCACGGTGTTCCCAAGCACTATCGTGGCCAGCAAATCGCGCGGGCGTTCCAGCAGCTTCGCGACACGCCCCCCACGTGCCCCGCAAAACTCTGTTAGATGCGCAACCTGCCTTTTCCCCAATGTGAACAACGACGTCTCCGCCAACGCAAAGAAAAAACCCGCGCAGGAAAACAGAACAAAACAAACCAATGCCAATATCGGCACCTCAGTCATTATGGCAGCGAGTATGCAATGCGCCCCTCAAGGAAGCAAAACTGTTTTGCCGCCTCACAAATCATGGTTCCCCCACCACAGTGACAACCACGGTGCGCCGTCGTGGTTTGATGTCGCATTCGAGATGGAAAATCTGCTGCCATGTGCCCAGCACAAGTCTCCCGTTGGATACCGGCACCGTGATTGACGGGCCAAGCAATGTGGCCTGCAAATGCGAGTGACCGTTCCCATCATGCCACGTTTGCTCATGTTTGTAGCTGCGGCTTGACGGTAATAGCGTGTCAAGCGACTTCGGCAGGTCATGCAACAAACCGGGCTCGAACTCGATCGTACCAACAGCGCCCGTGCTGCCCACGTTGAAGACATTGACAATCCCGGTTCTCACCCCCGACGCGCCAACCACGTCCGACACAGCGTCAGTCAAATCGTGCATTTCGCCGTGCGCAGTTGTCTCGATCTGTATCTCTTTCTGGAACACCATGCCCAAACCGTACAGACCACCTTCTGAATTCGCGAGCACCTTTTCCCCTGAAACTCCACGTCAGGTTCCGGTTGCGTCGCGCTGTGATTCCCGCGGCCGTGTTCTCGCAAGAAACTCGAGCAACCCGGCAGCCAGTTCTCTCCCGAAGCCCGGCACCTCGGCAACCTCATCAACGGTCGCCCTGCGCAGTCTCTGAACCGATCCAAATCGTTTCAACAACGCCTGCTTCCGTGCCTCCCCGATCCCGGGGAACTCGTCCAAAACACTCTCCGAAATCTTCCGAAGCCTTAATCTGGCGTTGTAGCTGTTGGCCACGCGGTGTGACTCGTCGCGCACACGCTGGAGCAGCTTGATGGCCGGATGGTCCAATCCAAGGCGCAGTGGTGGAGCACCGCCGGGCCGGTAGATTTCTTCAAATTCCTTCGCCAAACCTATCACCGGAATGTGCTGCAAACCCAGCTTCTCAAGCTCCGCAAATGCCGCATTGACTTGTCCGCGTCCACCGTCGATCAATATCAAATCCGGCAACAAAGGTTTTGTCTGGGCCGGCGGACGGGGAGCGGCACGTTCAATCGCAGCCGCGGCGGAATCCTGGTTCTTTCGACCAAGCCTGCCGCGCACAGCGCCTGCCACGTCATCTGCAAGGCGCTGCAAATCTGCCACCGATGGTTCACCAGCGTCACCTAGCACCCGGCTGTAACGGCGCCTTATGGTTTCCGCGATGCACGCAACATCGTCCTGGCCTTCGACAGTCTTTATCTTGAACCGCCGATAACCTGCGCGGTCGGGCCGGCCATTCCAAAATGTGACCAATGACGCGACTTTAAATGTTCCGCTGATGTTCGAAACGTCGTAACCCTCAATCCGCGCCGGCGGACCGGGCAACTCCAAAGCCTTCGCCAGCGCTTGAACCTCAGCTTCAGGATCGCTCGCAACCGGAAGATTCGGCGGCAGCCGTTTGTACTTGCCGGTTCGACTGGTTGTTCGGCGAATGTCCGCAATGAGGTCGCGCAGCTCAGCGGCTTTCTCGAAGTCCTGGTTTGCCGCGGCTTTTCGCATTTGGTCTTCGAGGGTGCGCGCCATCTCTTCACATTCGCCATCCAGAAAATCACAAGCCGCTCTTACCTGCATCAGGTACTGTTCACGGGTGACGTTACCGATGCACGGCGCCGTACAAACTCTCAGGTGCGCATACAAGCAATGCCGATAGTCATGCTCGGTCGGGGTCGCCGCATTGCAACCGCGCAGATTGAATCTGTGCCGCACAAGGTTGAGTGTCCGCCGCAGCGCGCCAGTGCTCACAAACGGCCCGAAGTACCGCGCGCCGTCGTCTTGTTCAATCCTGGTAATCGTGAACCGGGGTATGGGATCGTCCAATCGCACTTTCAACAGGGCAAACCTCTTGTCGTCACGAAAGCTGACGTTGTACTTCGGGCGAAGTTCCTTTATGAGGCGGCCTTCCAACAATAGCGCTTCCGGTTCCGACCGCACGACGTGCACGTCGAAGTCGTGGATTGCATCCACCAGCGCGTTGAATTTGAGGTCCCATCCCATCCGGCGCGACGGGTGAAAGTACTGGCTCACGCGCCGCCGCAAATCACGCGCTTTGCCGACGTAAATCACTGTGCCGAACCTGTCCTTCATCAAATAGACGCCGGGCTTGTGCGGAACCTGACTTACCTTGTTTCGGATATGATCAGAAATCGGCATAGGTCATCGCCACACCCAAACGCAAATCATGCCGCCACCACGCAAAATCTGCGCACCCGTTGCATATCATCCCGTTGTTCAAAACGTCTGCCTTCAACTGCCTCACACAACAAGCCAGGCCTCCCGATACCGCTTAGCCCGCATATCCCTCGATCTCTTGAAGACACCCCCTTTCGCACACTGCTCAGGGTATGGAATATGCAGGCCAGCGGCGAAACTGCCCGGGTATGGCGCGGAGCGCCAGAGCGTCGCTTCGCAGTCCCGGTGCGCGGCAATCGCCGGACCGGCATCGGTGCACCAATCTCTTCACGCCAGCGCTTGAGCCGCCCGTGCAGGTCCCCCGCCAACCCCGGTCGTTCAGACACAAGATTGTGCTTCTGCCCTTGATCACACCGCAAGTCGTACAGCTCAAGCCGGCCATCTTCGAAAAACTCGATCAGTTTGAAATCGCCATGTCGAATCGCTCCGGCAGGCGTTGTGCGCCAGATGTTGGGGCCACTTCCAAGGTACCCCGGAAAATGCCAGTACAATGCATCCCGCGACAGGCTCGACACGCGCCCGTGCAATAGCGGGAGCAGATTCAGACCGTCGGTCTTCTCGCTAAAAGGACCTTCCGCCCCTGCCAACGCGGCCAAAGTGGGCAGAACATCAACGCTGATGATCGGTTCCTCACAGACCGTTCCGGGCTTGATCTGATCCTTCCAGCGAAAAATGAATGGCACCCGCACTCCACCCTCATAGAGCATCCCTTTTCCGCCGCGCAAAGGCGCGTTGTCAGTCACACCCTCCTTCGCAGGAACACCCGCAGCCACGTAACCGCCCACACCACCGTTGTCACTTGAAAAAATCAAAAGCGTGCTTGGACCAAGCCCAAGGTCATCAATCGCCTTCACCACACGGCCGACGCTCTCGTCCAAGCTCGAAATCATGGCTGCATAGACAGGATCGTTGTGCCCGCCCACGCCCGGTTTTCCCCGGAAATGCGCAACTTTCTCCTGCTTTGCCTGGTACGGCGAATGCACAGCAAAATGCGACAGCCAAAGCAGAAACGGCCGGTCCTTGTTTCGCCGTATGAAATCCAGCGCGCGGTCCGTCAGAAAATCAGCAAGGTAAACGTCCCGCCCAACGTCCACGTGCGGAGTGGTATCGAACCTGAAATGACGGCCTTGGCTGACCACCGCCTCCTCAAAACCTTGTGCCAGCGGATGATGCTTGGGGTCATCGCCAAGATGCCACTTCCCGAAATAACCCGTCGCATAACCCCTCTTCTGAAGCACCTCGGCGACGGTCAGCTTTGCAGGATCAAGCTCTGTCTTGTTCCTGACAGGAATCAGTGGGCGCATCGACCAGTCAAATCTGTTGGTGTCGCCAACAGTGTAAATGCCGGTTCGCGGTCCGTACTGGCCCGTCATCAACGCCGCTCGTGTGGGCTGGCAATTCGGACCGCAACTGTACCCGTGTGTGAAACGCATCCCTTCACTGGCAAGACGATCGATGTTTGGAGTTTCGTAGTAGCGAGAGCCTTGACACCCCAAATCAGTCCAACCAAGGTCATCAGCAAGGACGAAAACCACATTTGGCAGTTGCCCACCCGCAATCTGCACTGGCACAGCCACAACAAGTGACAATACAAACAATGCCCACTCGGCAACGGCAAGGCGCCCCACAACACTGCGCCTTGCACCAGCGCAGCCTGCGATTGGCTTCTTTTCCACAGTCGGTCTCATGCCCTGCAATCCGCGGCGCTTCAGCCAGCTCGAAAGCAGTTTGGCACAGAACCGTCGTGCGTCAATGCGCCTTCTTACCAGCCAAAATGATGTCGCGGCCCGTCAGGTACAGCAGCGCCGCCAATACAAGAAACGGCACCAGCGAAAGCACATCCGACCACGCACCCTCAGCCAGTGGGTTTCTGTGGGACAACTCCACCATTTTCTCGGTGAAACCGGCGAGAGCACGCCTGAAATCGGTAGCGTTAGGATCAGCCAAACCTAGCATGAATGCTATCAAAATGCCCGCAATTGCCCCGCCTGCAATGTACCCCGATGCCAGCAACACACCGGGGCTCTTGTCCCCCTCGGCAGCGAGTTGTTCTTCTGTGAGATTGTGCCCTGCGTATTTCTGCCGAAGGTACTTGTCAACCATCCATCGCACAAATCCCCCAACAAATATCGGTGTCGAGGAGGAAAGCGGAAGGTACACCCCCGTAGCAAAAGCAAGCGACGGTAGGAATGACATCTCGAGTACCACGGCGATCATTGCCCCTATGAGCACCAGCCCCCACGGCAGTTTGCGGCTTAGGATCCCCTTGATTATGTATGACATGAGTGTGGCCTTCGGCGCGTCGAATTTCTCAACCGCCGTGCCGTCAGGGCGCGTGCGATACGTCCCATTGATTCCAGGATCGACCAGATAAACCGGCCGGCCTGTGTCATCGACAAGGTAACGTCCCGGCGGCCCAATCGTTTCATCCATGTTGTGCCACACGAAATACTCGCGCCGGTCCGTCACTGCCTGCGGGCCAACAAGCTTCTCGCGTTTCGCCAGTTTTCCGGGGTCGATCCGCATCGTTTCCGGAATGTTCTGCAACGACGCAACAGGCACATAGACCGTTGCTGTCTGATTGAGACGCAACAGCACCGGCCCAAGAATCAACGCCGATGCCAACGCACCCACAAGCAGTGCAATTTGCTGGTACCTTGGCGTCGCACCCACCAAAAAACCGGTCTTGATGCTCTGAGAAGTCGTCCCCCCATTAGACGATGCTATGCAAACAATGCCGCCCACCGAAAGCGCAGTCACGTAATACCGCGCCTCCGTCCAGTCCAAAGCAAGGAAGATCAAACAGGTCAACAGCAGCGTCGCAACAGTCATCCCAGAAATCGGATTCGAAGAGGAACCGATCTCACCCGTCAACCTCGATGACACAGTCACAAAAATGAACCCGAACAAAACTATCAGAATCGCCCCAAGCAGATTCATGCTCAAAGGTCGCGCGATCGTTATCGCCGCCAACAACCCAAGAATCCCGATGAGAATGAACTTCGTACTCAAGTCGCGATCGGTCCGCGCCATCGAAGCCCGCTGCCCGCGCGCGCCCCGGAAATCACGCAATCCTTCGCGCAACCCGTGCCATATCGTAGGCAGTGCCCGCAACACGCTCACAATGCCACCAGCCGCCACCGCCCCTGCCCCAATGTACAGTACATACGCACCCCGAACATCATGCGGCCCCATCTCGCTGATCGGACGCGAGCCGGGCGGAACTATCCCGGTGACCTGATCCCCGAAGAACTTTATCGCCGGTATTAAGACAAGGTACGACAAGACACCGCCAGCGCACATTATCGACGCAATCCGTGGCCCGATAATGTATCCAACCCCGAGCAGTTCAGGCGATATTTCGGCAGAAATTGATGCACCCTTGAATGGCGCCCCAAATATCTTCTCGGGGATTTCCTTCCAAAGCATGAACAAACGCATCAGCGCCTTGTAAACCAGCCCAATCCCCAGCCCAATGAAAATCGTCGCCGGATTCGTCTCGATCCCGTCGCTGATTTTGCCCAGAACGGACGCTTCCCGTCTGGACGCCATGGAGGATTTCGCCTTTGATTCGGCGGAAGCACCAGCCTTCAAAACCTCGGCACAAGCCGTGCCCTCCGGGTACTTCAAAACACCGTGTTGCGCCACTATCAGCGCCCGCCGCAAAGGAATCATCATCAGCACCCCAAGCAAACCGCCCAGTATCGCAACCAACATGACACGGCTCAGTTCCAGATCGAATCCGAGAATGAGAATCGAAGGCATCGTCACGCCCACGCCGAATGCAATCGATTCGCCGGCAGAACCCGCACTTTGAACAATGTTGTTTTCTAAAATGGTGCTTTCACGGAAACCGAATCTCGCAGCCAGCTTGAAAAGTGTGATCGCGATCACAGCCACCGGAATCGAGGCGCTCACCGTCAACCCCACCTTCAATACAAGGTAAAGCGAAGATGCGCCAAATATCATGCCCAGAATCGTTCCAACAATGAGCGGAACCGGCGTCATCTCCGGCAATGTAACTTCAGCAGGAATGTATGGCTCGAAAGACGTCGGCCCGCGCCCGTCCACTGCAGTCGCACTCGAACGCGAATCATTTCTTGTTGTGTTGCTCATGGTCACGGCATCGGTGCCGGGAGACTACCCGCCCCGTCCAGATCGCGCCAGTATATTGTCGGATGTGTTTGGGAGGTTTCGCGGAGACAAAGTGTCTGGAATACGACGCTAAAACAGTGCAAATTTTCCCGCGTGACGAATTGTTTTGAGCGAGGCCGTCGTTGCATGCATCATGTTCGGCGGCGAATTGATTCTTAAGCTGTGCGCCTATGAGTCTGCAAATTCTCGGAGCTCCGCCATTCGAAAAGGATGATAAGGGGCAGCTCAAGTCCCGAATCGCAACCATTTTCCCAAGGCACGGCGTGATGGTCACCGTGCCCGGGACTCATGCCTCGCAGCGCCTCAGGTTCCTCGAGGAACTCAACAAACAAAGAATGGCCTCGAACCTGCCTCCCTTGAGCAAGGACGAGGAAGCCATGGAATGCTCAACATCCGTGGACCTGTTCATAGAACCGGACGCCATTATGATCCGGCCAGACCCAAACCACATGGAACTCGCCTTCGAGGCCGACCTCAAGCTCCAAGAGTTCTTGTCAAAGCGACGCATCAAGTTCCTTTTTGTTTGGGACGAAAGAGTCAGACAAGCAATCAAACAACGAGGCGAATGCTGGCGCATCAGCGCTTTTCCAAAAACACGTGACGAACTCGAAAAATTGATCATCGAGGCAAAGGTCGCAATCGGCGGTAACCCAATCTACTATTACAATCACGCAACTGGCACCAGATACGTCACCTACCAGGAATTCGCCAGCCTCGAACAGCTCCCCCCACAAGCCCTCGCTGCCCACCTGCAGGAAATTGCCTCGCACGCCCTCAGACGAAACCGACTCGGAAACCCAGAGGTGGACTTCTTCTGCGCCTCACCAACATTCAGCGGCCTTGACTTCGCCGGCATCGACTTCAAAAGCCTTTCCAAAAATGAATTGATGATCAAATACCGCGACCTCAAGGAACGATTTAAGGCCGCGGTCGATCCAGGCTGCAGAACCGATAACTTGAAGGACGATCTCTGGCGCCAGAAAATGGCCAAAGCACTGCTCAGCGACCAATCCGGAACCGTCACCGAAGAGGTTCTGCGCGGGTTGAGCCCGGAGTTTTTCCTTCAGATCGAGTGGCTCCCCGGCGGTTATATCGAGGAAGGCGAGTTCATGTTCGACTCGATCTTCGATGAAGCCGCTGCAAATCCCAACGACCCAGAACTCCAGTCGCTTTGCGACAAGCTGGCGCACGGCTTCATCTTCAATTTCATCCGCGAATACGGCGACCTCGAATACGTCAACGTCGGCCGCGTCGGCACTTCCCTCTCCGTCAACAGACCGCTCTCAGGCGGCCGCCGCGGCGTTTACATAGCCGAACTCAAGCTCCGTGATACCCAAGAACGATTGGTGCGATTCATCCGGCTCCAGAAATGGGGAATCCGGGAACGCCTCGAAGAAAAAAAAGACCTCCTCAGGTCAATAATCGAATCGGAAGAATACACCGATTACGTTCTCGACCGCCGGCTCGGCTGCCGTCAGTTGGGTATGAAATTGCCGTCCCGCGTCACTATGCGGCGAACAAGGGAGATATACACCGGCTCAAGAAAGGAATTCAACGGCACATCAATCTGGGTCACTTACTTCGAACGCGATTACGTCAGAGGCATCGCAACAGACAAAATCCCCAATCACAAGTATGAGGACCCAACGTATTCGCTGAAAGTCGCCAAATTACTCGGCAAAGCAGCCGCATCGAACCTCATCGTCGGCCGCGCCCACGACGATAAACCGCAGGTGATATTCGACGACGGTGACGAGGTGATAATCGAAGACAACGCCGGCCTCCCGAAGGACCTGATCGTCACCGATCCCAGCGGTGCTTTCGCAGATTACCGCACTCCTCTTGTCCAATTAGCAAGGCATTATGCCACCCCGGTCAACATACGCGTTGACCGGGTCCCAGACGCGAACGCCTTCGCCCAAACTTATCTCAATGCCTTTCACGATTGGTTTCTGCACGTCCAACATGACTACCGCAAACGCCAGCGCGCATTCGATATGCTATTCAAACACCTCCACTACGACCCGGCGGGCAGCTTCGCCTACCGATGGGAATGCGTCCTCAAAAGACTCAACGAAACCAATCCGATTGATTTGCTTAAGGCCATTCAAGAGCACCTTGTCCCAGCCACCTCCACAGAAAACCTTCACTGATCCACCGACTCACAGCCAAGCTCCAACCGGCCGACCACGTCCACCACGTCTCCCCGCCAAACCAGCTCTTCTTTAACACCACCCCTTCAGGTGCCGAACACCCGCCCGATTCGGCCACAGCCAACGCCACTCCCTCCACGCCCACAATATCGTGTCTGTCACTCTATTTGTTCCGCCCGCGCAAAACCCACGCTAACCCATCACAACAGTCCCCGGAAACTTCACCTCTGACGCGACAATGACTGTCCAGGCCGGTTTAACGCCCCTCCCACTGTGGATTTCACCGTGATCACCGAGCCGACCAAGCCGACAACGACATCACGTGAAAACAATCCCCCATCGCCGAACTCCTTCACCAGGCCTTCGGCATCCCGCAACTCCAGTCTCTGAAAACGCCCCTGCCCCCTTTTCCTCGACTTACTCCTCCCTGCCCCCTTACTCGATCGCTCTCACCTTCAGATCACGCAACACATATATCTCTCCCAACAACATCCCAGGAATCTTCCTCGCTCCACTCTTCCGCTTCGGACCAAACAGCGGCCGATGCCTCATGAACACCTCCTCAACAAACGCCCTGCTCCCCAACGCCACTCCGTCTGTTATGTGCCTGATCTTCAACATCAGTGCAGCCCCAAAA
>JAAYVR010000062.1 GCA_012517065.1 Verrucomicrobiota bacterium
GGGGGTTTTGAGGGTTTGGCCGCACGATTTTGCGGTGGGGGAATCCAAATTTGAGAAAATGGTCGTGCCCGGCCCGATTTTTTGGCCGGCGCGGCCATCGAAAGCCGAAAAAGTAATCGAGGTATGAAATATGCGGGCTAAAGGCGGCACTCGAACAGCCGCGGATGCAGCGGGCGTTGGTAGGCGCGAAGCGTTTGGAGTGCGGCAGCTTGCTGCCGCTTTGTTTTTACGCGCGAACAACGCGTCTGTCCTCATATCACGTCATCCGCAAAACCCCTTTCGCGTATTCCGCGTTTTTCGTGGTTACAACCAACCAAACCATCGGTTGCTCCTCCCCAAATCCGCTCGGTTGCGTGACACTACTTCGGCCAGCCCGCAAATGTCGCCGCCTGACCAGACCACGGCGCCCGAGGATTCATTCGGATGACAAGTCAAGGCAAATGGGTTTGGATGGGCATTGTGCCCCAACCACGAAACACGCGAAATACACGAAAACATTGCTGGGATAGTCCGGGCTTTCAGCCCTTGGATTGTGGAAGGTGATCTCGAGATGGCCCTTGTCGTGGTGCTTCGCCCCACGCTGGTATAGGCCGCGCCTTTGGCGCTTCCATGACCGACCATGACAACCTCGTTCTGCATGGCAGCGTAGTTGATCTTTTCAGCCATGAACGCCCCTGACTCTGTTCCAGACCGTTGGTGTTTGTGGAGCAGTGACTCGAGGGCCGAAGGCCCGGCCCCATACCAGCCTGGGCCAACGGCCCAGGTGACAGGCCGTCGATTCAGGGCTGCCTCGAGTCGGGACTCTGACGGCCGCGGGCGGACAGCGCCACTCGGCTGGCAAACCCGCGGCCCCGTTGAACGTTGCGAGTTGAACGTTGTACGTTGGAAGTTGAAAGTGTCGGTAGCTTGATCAGTTTGGTCTTCTGTTTGAGAACGTTCAACGTACAACGCGCAACGTACAACGTTCAGAGGCATTACTGCTCGATGAATGCTCGTTTCAAAGCCGCCTAAAGGCGGGACTCTGGCGGGCGGGAGCGCGGCCGTCCGCGGCCGCATCAATCCGACGACCCGATCTTGCACCAGTTTCGGTCATCCGAATCTGACGCCCGAACGTTGACCGGCTTGGGATCGTCGAAAAAGGCACAGTTTTCTACGGAGCGACTTGACAAACCGCCTGCCAGATACTGGTATGTGGAAAACTGTGCGCTCGACGGCCGTCATAGAGAAGTCAACAATTCATCTTGCATCCACAATCATGAAATCGGCGATGTGCGCTTTGCTTGGTTTGCTCTTGTTAGCGTGGACAGCGTTCGGCGCCGGCGAGTCCGCGCGGCCGAACATCCTGTTCATATTCTCCGACGATCATGCGCAGCATGCGATCTCAGCTTACGGCTCGAAGGTGAATCAGACGCCGCACATAGATCGCCTTGCGAATGAAGGGCTGCGTTTTGCTAATTCGTTTGTCGTTAATTCAATCTGCACGCCCAGTCGCGCCACGCTTATGACCGGCCAATACTCGCACCTGAACGGCGTGCCGGTTTTCAATCGGTTCGATGGCACGCGCGATAACGTGGCCAAGCGATTGCAGGCTGCGGGCTATCACACGGGCATCATCGGCAAGTGGCACCTCGGGTCGGACCCGACCGGCTTTGACCGTTGGATTGTTTTGCCCGGCCAAGGCGCGTATTGGAATCCGGCTTTTCTGGTTCCTGGACGGAGAATCACGATCGAAGGCCATTGCACAGATATCACAACCGAACTCGGCATCGAATGGCTCAATACGCGTCCCAAAGACAAGCCGTTCTTCCTCATGCTCCATCACAAAGCCCCACACCGCGCATGGGAACCCGACGAACGAAACAAGGCTTTGTTCAAGAACAAACAGTTCCCCGAGCCGGACACATTCTGGGACGATTACGCCACCCGCCCGGCGGCGCTGCCGGCCAACCAACAGACAGTCGCACGTGATCTCACGAGACGCGACCTGAAATTGGAACCGCCTCCGAACCTTACCGGAACCGAGCGAGCGCGATGGCTCGATGTCAAGCCCATGGAAGTGACCGTGAACGGCAAGACTCTCACCGGCAAGGAACTCATCCGCTGGAAGTACCAGCGCTACATGCAGGATTATCTCGCTTGCGTGCAAGGCGTGGACGACAGCGTGGGCAGAATCCTCGAGTACCTCGATCGGACCGGTCTTGCGAAGAACACTTTTGTTTTCTACTCCTCAGACAACGGCTGGTACCTTGGCGATCTCGGTCTGTACGACAAACGATTCATGTACGAGCCGGGGCTGCGCGTCCCCTTGCTGGTCCGCGGTCCGGGCATCCGACCCGGCAGCGTGCCAACGCAGTTTGTGGCAAACATTGACATCGCGCCAACGTTTCTCGACCTCGCAGGTATCCCTGTGCCCGATTACATGCAAGGACGGTCATTGGTCCCGCTGCTTCGCGGCGCGGCACCTGCTGATTGGCGGACCAGCGTTTATTATCGCTATTACCACGATCCCGGCCATCACAATACCGCCGCTCATCTTGGCGTCCGAACACTCACGCACAAGCTCATCTACTACTGGAAAAAAGATGCATATGAGATGTTTGATCTGGTCCGCGATCCTGCCGAGCAGCACAATCTCCTTTACTCCCCAGAGGAAGCTCGCAGACCCGAAATAGCCGCCAAGTTTGAAGAACTGAAGGCAGAAATCGCACGCTTCCAGAAGGAGTACAAGGACGACGGCAGGTACGCCGATCCTGCCACATGGCCGCCCGGCAGTGCTGATGGCCCCTTCGATGACAAACAACCCAGCGGGAGAAAGACCGTCGCCGAAGCCATTGCCATGAGCGTCGCGAGATAACCAAAATGCCTTTGAAGTCAAGTGTGGCTGCGGAGCCTCGCTAAATCATTGTATTTAAAAGTCCTTCGTATTCGCGGACATTTTCACGCTTCGAGGTTGGTCAGGTTCCCCGTATCTGCTTGTCTGGCCATCAGTAAGGCGGTCACAAAAGCACGGCCTTGGGAAGCGACTCGGAATAAAGCGACAGGCACGTTGTTTGTGCATGCCCGGCCGGTGAATGTTCGGACGCCGCATTTGCGTGATCTAAACGGGGCGTAGGCTCGGCCATCGGGTTGATGCGCCCGAGCACGGCCGCGCTCCCGAGCGCCGTTGCCTTTTCCAGCGCGTGCAGGAGCGCGGGCATTCTTGCCCGCACCCAGCCGGTGCATGTTCGGTGGCCCGATTTGCGGGATCGAAACGCGTCGCATGACCGGTCATCCGGCTGATGGGGAATACGGGATATGGGGACAGACACGGTGTTTGGGCATGAAAACAAAGCGGCAGCAAGCTGCCGCACTCCAAAGGCTTCGCGCCTAACAACGCCCACTGCATCCGCGACAGCGTGTGAAAAACCATCGGGATCATGGGCGAGATCGAATCGGGCCAAATGGGGACAGACACGTAGTTGGCGCGGATCGCCGCAGATCGCGCCTTGGCACAGGCGCAAGGCGCTGGGGTCCAACGATGAGGAGCAGAAAGGTTTCAGTTTCCCGCGTAAACACGGAACTCTAGCGGCGATCGGTTCTCCAGCGCTTTGGGCGATGCGACGCCCGCGGCTGTTCGAGTCAAGCCTTTAACGAATGTGAACAAGAACGGCGCTGGTCGCGGGGATTTGAATTGCAGCGCCGTCACCAGCCAACTGACGGACGTCGAGGGTGAGCGATGTCTTCGAGCCGCTGCTCTCGGTGACCTTGCGTGATTCGCCGAGCAAAACTGCGGATTTCGCCGAAGCCAGCGGATGGGGCAGACGGTCCAGGCGAATGCGGCACTGGACCTGCTGGGGTGCCGTGGTCAGATTGGCGATGAGAACGAAAGCTTCGCCTGGCCGGCTGTAGATTGCCGACGCACAGCGTGGATGGCCGAGAGACACGACAGAATTGCGCCAGTCCAAGAAGCGGCATGTGGAGAAATCGCCGATTGGCTGCAGCAGAGGGTACAATTCAAATGTTTCCTGGCTTGCTGGCCATGGGGTGACGCCGGCTACCATTGCCTCGAGGGCGAAAATCTTGTGCAGATGTCTTGGCGTTTGGGCATCGATTTGACCGTAACTGATGACACCGCGGCTGCGGGCGCCGACCAAAGACCATTCAAGGGGGAGGTCTTTCAATTCTGGCCCTTGGTCCTTCCATTTTCCGTAGCCCCATTCGTTTGCGACCACGTAATCAGCGAAGTTCTCAGTGACGAACATAGGAGTGGTTGTGTTGTGCACGATTACCAATCCATTTGGGCCCACGCGCTGGCGTGTCCATTCCATAAGATCAAGTAATTCGTCCATGTCCCAATGACCCTGGCTGGCCGCGCCCGATTGTTTGTTATCGTGTTCGTGCAGAGAATTGTGGCAAAGCAGAGCCACGTTCCAGTCGTAGTACACCCCATCCAATTTGTGATTCTTCAGAACACGGTCGATCGAAAACTTCAAGAACTCGAGCCAACCCGAGCGAAGACACATTTGTGCGCCGAACTCGTTCAAGATGCTCGAGCGAACGCCAGGCTTCAAGGCAAAAGGCTCGCTGTGTTTTTGGCTTTGCGCGTACTGCAAACCAATTCTAATTTCTCCACCGGTGACACCGGAAATGTTCAAAGAGGAAATCGAAGAAGCGCTACGGGTGTATGAGAAACACGTTGTTTGTCTTGAAAAGACGCCCGAAGAATGCAGTCGCACCATTGTCTCGCTCGTCAAGAAGGCGCTCGAGACGTACAAGAACCGCCAGCCGGGCTTTCGTCACGGCATTGCGCTGGACAAGCATATCACCGTGATTATCAGCCAGAGTGAGAGTAACCGGCCCTTGTGTGGAATTTATTTTAACTTGCACAGTCCGTATCAGAAGAAAATGCGGAGCGAGACTCAGGCGCGGCCTTGACGCTGTCTTGCAATGCGGTGGTTTGGTGGCTAATGCTTTGGCAGTGCGCAGTTCACAAACGGGATTGGTGTTCAACATCCAGAAATACTCGGTGAATGACGGCCCGGGTATCCGGACCACTGTTTTCCTGAAAGGCTGTCCACTTCGTTGTACATGGTGTCACAATCCAGAAGGCATCTCGGCGGCGCAGGAGCTGATTTGGATCAAAACGCGGTGCACAAGCTGCGGAGCTTGCCGGAGTGTTTGCCAGATTGCGGACCTTGTTCCGGGGCAGGGGCCAATCCCTTCCGGCCACGAAAAGTGCGTTCTTTGTTTCAAGTGTGTCAGTGCATGTCCATCCGGCGCCCGGCAAGTTGCGGGACGGGAAATGACCGTTGAAGAGGTGATGGACGAGGTCAGACGCGACCAGATGTTCTACGAGGATTCAGGCGGCGGGGTAACGTTTTCCGGAGGCGAACCGTTCAGGCAGCACAAGTTCTTGATGGGATTGCTTGAAGCGGGTCGTAACAAGGGGTTGCACACGGCGGTTGACACATGCGGTTTCGTCTCGAAGGAGAAACTGATCGAAGCTTTGCCGCTGGTCGATCTGTTTCTTTACGATATCAAGATGATGGACGATGCTAAACATGTCCGTTACACGGGTGTATCGAACAGCCTGATTATCGAGAACTTGCGGTTGTTGGACGACGCGGGAGCACACATCTGGCTGAGAATCCCGATAATTCCAGAGGTGAACGACAGCCCCACTGACGTCGAGGCCATTGTTAAACTCGCAGCACAGTTGAAATCAGTTCAGCAGATTAACCTTCTCCCTTACCATTCGATCGGGGCCCACAAATCCCGGAACCTTGGAAAACGCCAGGAAACTTTCGTGTTTCGGGAAACCGAACCAGCCAAGATGCGCGAGGTAGCGCTGCGTTTTCAAGTCCTTGGCGTGCCGGTGCGGGTCGGAGGATAATGGCTGTCGCCAAGCCAACGCCAGAATGACGCTTCAAGGTTGGCGTTTCTGCAGCGGCGATTTGAACTCGAGGTCGCTTCGGAACCTGGCCTTTGCCCGGCCGCATCAATCCGATGTCCGGTCGTGTGCCTGTTTCAATCACGCAAACCCGTCGCTCGATCTTTGACCGGCTGGGGGCGGGCAAGAATGCCCGCGCTCCTGCACGCGGTGGAAGAAGCAACGGCGCCCGGGAGCGCGGCCGTCCCCGGCCGCATCAATCCGATGACCGATCGTGCACCTGTTTCAATCAGGCAAATCCGTCGCCCGATCTTTGACCGGCTGGGGGCGGGCAAGAATGCCCGCGCTCCTGCACGCGCTGGAAGAAGCAACGGCGCCCGGGAGCGCGGCCGTCCCCGGCCGCATCAATCCGACGACCGATCGTGCACCTGTTTCAATCACGCAAA
>JAAYVR010000063.1 GCA_012517065.1 Verrucomicrobiota bacterium
CATGAAAACTTTCAACGTACAACGTTCAACTTACAACGTTCAACCGGGCCGCGGGTTTACCAATCGAGTGGCGTTGTCACCGCGGCCGTCCGAGTCCTGCCTTTAGGCGGTTTTGAAACGTGCATTCATCGAGCAGTGATGCCTCTGAACGTTGTACGTTGAGCGTTGTACGTTGAAAGTTCTCAAACAGTGATTCGTCGGGAAACGTGCATGATACGGGCTTTCAGCCCTTGTTGATACTGATCTTGCGCCCTGTCTCCTGGGCCGCTGGCCCAGGCTGGTATGGGGCCGGGTCTTCGGCCCTCGAGTCACTGGTCCACGAACACCAACGGTATTGAACACAGTCAGGGACGTTCGTGGCTGAAACAATTAACTACGCTGCCATGCACAATGCGGTTGTCTCGGTCGGTCATCGAAGCGCCAATGGCGCGGTCCATACCAGCGTAGGGCGAAGCCCCACGACAAGGGCCATCTCGACATCACTTTCCACAATTCGAGGGGTGAAAGCCCGGACTATCACAGCAATGCTTTCGTGCCCGCGGCGGTGAGAGTCCCGCCTTGAGGTGGCTTTGAAACGTGCATTCAAATACCGTTGAACGTTGTACGGTGAGCGTTGTTCGTTGTGCGTTCCTGAATAGGTGACCGAAACGATGAGCTTATAAAAACGTTCAACGTACAACGTTCAACTCGCAACGTTCAATGAGACTGCGGGTTTCTGAACCGAATGGCTTTATGCGCCCGTGGCACGTTAGAGTCGCAGGGGATATTTCGCAGCCCGGCGTGGCTGAAGGTCCGGGGGTGCAAGAGCCAGGGCACTGCCCGTGGGGCAACTTTGGTTCCGGCTACGCCGGTTTGGGAAATATGGGGGCTGGCCGGTCAGACCCGTCAGACCAAAGGTCAATGACTGTCCTTGCCACCATCAGAGTTCTTCCTTGTTTCCTGGCCATTGCCCGTTCTCTCTCTGGCATACCCGTCCAGCCACGCCCAGTTCATGGGGTACACGTCCGGGTCAAATATCACATGGTACAAATGCCAAACCACAACTGCCAGCGTGGCCAAAACAGCCTCGTAATAGTGAATCGTGCCCGCAACTTCCACAAGCCATCGAGGTATCAACTGTGTCACCTCGACCTTGAACCAGAGCATTAGGCCTGTCACACCCATGATCGTGGTGCCCCATATCACAGCCCAATACTCGATCTTCTCGACGTAACTGAATCTTGCCGTCGTCGCCGACCCGCCGTTCCTGACATGGCCACCCTTCAATGTCCAAACAAGATGCTTCAAATCCGCTCCTCGAGGAACAAAATCACCCAACAGTCGGCGGCCCTCGAGACTGAACAAGACGTACCACAAATGCCACAACGCTGTCCCGCCCAAAACAATCGCTGCGCTTCGGTGCACCCAGCGCCTGACAGGTTCACTGTCAAACATCAACGATGAAAGCCATGAGCCGGGATACCTGAGCGCAAACCCGCTCAACACCAGAATTGCGAAACTCACCAGCAACAAAAGATGCTGGCACCTTTGTGTTCCATTCATTCGCAAGACTGGATTTGCAAGTGACCGGCGCCGGGCAAGAGCCTTTCTCAAGAATATCAATCCGTTATGTCCGGCCATGAGGCCAATGCACACAACGATCAAGACCTGATAAAGCCGCCGCACAAAACGGTTTACCATTGTGCCCGTGTCTGACGTTCGACCCGAGCCAATCGGGTCAACATGGATTTTGCCCGCTGTAAACTTCGCGCTGGCGCCCGGATGACACTTGCCACATGTGGTCCCGATACGTTCAGGGTTGATGTCCGAGCGCGGATCACTTTGAGGAAGCACAAGATGATAACCGTGGCAGCTTCCGCAATGTGCAACACGAACTTTGCCGAACCGTGACGCCAGTCCGTGGTAACTGGCGAAATAAGTCTTCACGCGGTCCGCAGGCATATTGAATCGCGTGTTGATGCTCTCCGATGCATGGCATCTTCCGCAGACTTCCAACGAAATCCGCTGCGCTGATTCACCTCGAAAAATGTTCACGGCATGCCCGGGATGACAGTCCGTGCACGTCGGCGCTTCGCGCCTGCCCTCCGCCAAAGCTTTTCCGTGAACGCTTTGTTGGTATTCGGCGGCTGCATCCGGATGACAGCCGCCGCAGGTTTTGGCGATGCGCGCAAAATGAAGGCTCGATTCCGGCCATGTTAATGGCAATACGGAATGATAAGCGTGGCATTCAGCACAGGTTGCATACGGCCGTGTGCCCGCCGCATTTTTCTGACCATGAACACTGGATTCATATGAAATCGCAGCGTCCGTGTGACAACTCCCACACTGCACAGATTTCACGGGCATGTCGTCGTCCGGATGCGCATCCGTGACGTCAGCATGACAGGTTAAACAGGTTTTTGTCCCGTGGACTGAGGCACGCAACCGGGCTTCATCAACAAACAATGAAATGGTTTCACCGTTCGCATTGGTCTTGGTGAGAGACGGATCGCTATGGCACTCGAGGCAGGTTTGCGCAACAGCATGCAGACCACTCAAGCCTGCAAACACAGCCGCGAACAGAGTGACGATGACGGAGGAAAACCAGGCTGCAACCGATCCAAATTCCCGTCGGCGTGCCCCAACGGCATTGCAATACATGTTGCCCATCCCGATGACCCCGGTTTCGCGCGTCGGACAACATCCTCGGAATAGTGCAAGGCCCTTGTCAACCCCCCGCTTGCTCCGGCTCGGAAATCTCACCCGGCTGAAGGCATGGGTGAATCCGTGGAGTTGGCCGATGAGATTTCCGGGCTAGCTTGCGATGAATTCGCCACCGTCAACAGCGATGATCGAGCCGTTGATCCAACACACCTCAGGGTCGGACAATGCCCGAATCGTCTTGGCAACGTCAGCAGGCGTGGTCAGGCGCCCACTCGGGTTGCGGCGCAGGGCATGCTCGATGAGTTTCTCGTTGCCAGGAATCTTCCGCAGCGCAGGTGTGTCAGTCACACCTGCCATGATGCAATTGACCATCACACCGTGTTTTCCCAGCTCGAGCGCCAACTGGCGCGTGTGCGATTCCAAAGCCGCTTTTGCAGCCGACACTGCACCGTAAGCTTCAAAGACTCGGCTGCTTCCGGAGCTGGTCATGCTGAAAATCCTGCTGCCACGCCCAAGGAGTCCTGCGCGCCACAAATCCTGAACCCAATAGACAAGGCTGTTGGCCATAACGTCGAGCGTTCCGTCCATTTGTGATCTAGCAATTGCCTTGCATGAGTCATCGCATATGAAGGGCGCAAGAGACCCAAACGCCACGGAATGCATGACAATGTGAAGGGTTTGAGGGCCGTCCGGATTGGCCCTCAAAGCCGTGTTGATCCGAGCAATCGCTTCAGCGCGTTTGTCGTCCTTGGCGACGTTCATGTTCATGTAGCGCGCTTGGACATGGTGACTCTCAATCTCGGCAACAAGCTTCCTCACGTTCGCCATGGCCGCCCTCCGATCGAGGTGAATTCCAAAGATGTTCACCCCGTATCGCGCCAGCTCGAGCGCTGTCGCAGCGCCAAATCCACTCGATGCGCCCAATATGAGCGCCCATTTGCCTCTAAGTTCAGCCAGTGACACGCTGTTTCTCCTGTCTCGGGATTCGCGGGGCTTGCATGCCCGCGGCATAACCTGCGTTTTACAGTTCGACCGCAAGCAAAGCGCATGACATCGGTTTGTCAAGCCATCGAGCGCCTTGTTATCGCGCGATCATGTAAAACTGCATCGGTCCGGAGACGGGGATTGTGGCTTCGAACCGGTCGTTTCCGAGCGGTTTGATCGTGACGTTTGGTGCGGAGGTGTAAGGGCCTTCAGCAGTTGTGGAACTGAGGACCGTCAGTTGACCGGCTTCGCTTCCGGTTGCGGTGAATGTGATCACGGCTTGTCCGGCATCGACTACGATTCCGGTGATCGACGGGGGTTTGGGAGTGACAGTATCGAGTCGGACGACGCGGAGGTTATCGAAATACACTGCGCCGACGTTGCCGATGGAATCGAACTGGTCATTGTACCCGAGCATTATGGTGCCGGATTTGTACGGGGTTGAGTTTGTGACTTCGAGGACAACGGATCGGTTGACGAGGAGTGTGATTGTGTCATTGACGCATCTTATCTCGACATCGGACCAATTTGCCGTGGTGATGCCGGGGACACAAGCTGGCGACCCGCCAATTCCGCTGTCGCCGGCGTTGAAAGGCGGCGACTTGAAAACGTCTGCGAGGTCCAATGGCGATCGGTTGGCGAGGACCATTGCGGGATTTGACTGGCCGTTGCCGGTGTAACAAACGTGGCCGAGGCCGTTGACCTGGCTTGCGTCGGCGACAATTGCAAACCATATCCCATCGGCATCAAAAGCCGGGTTTTGGACGTTGCCCGAGGTTTGGCGCACCCAATTGGTTTTCGCGCCGGAATGGTTAACGCCAAAGAGGGCGTGTTCGGTTGTGCCGGCAACCGTGTTCACCATGATGAACATGTTGAATCTGACCGCGTAATTGCCGGAGAGAGACAGGTTCTTTGGATACAGATTAACGCCTGCAGCGCCGTAGGAAGTGGGATCGTACTTGTTTACTGTGAGCTTGAGCCCGAGTGTTGAACCGTTTGGCGCTGGCGGAACGAGATCGAGATTGTAGTAGTCGTAGGCGAAAAGCACGTCTTTATCGTCCACGTTGTTGTTTGCGCCGAAGAGCACATTCCAATTTGCAGAGGTGTCGGTGTCGAAATCGTCGGCGAACAGGATTTTATCTGTTTCTGAAGGCAACTCGTCATCGAGAATCGTGGCGGTTGCCGAGTCGGGGAACCCGACCGTGTAACCGGTGCCCGTTGCGACTGTGGCGACCAAGGTGCGGTCGCCGTCGAGGAGGTTGTTATCCACGGTGTACACTTCAAAATCCTGCGTGGTTGCGCCTGCTGGAATGGCGACCATGTCCGGGCCAGTAAAATCTGCCGGCTGGGCGGTGCCACTATAAGCGATGTTGACATACACATCGACGCTTGTGTCGCCGAGGCGCGTCAGTCTGAAGGCGACGTAGTCGCCAGCGGTCCGCTCGTAAGCTGTTGGGAACTTCGTGGCGATTGAGATTGCGGGTGAGTCATTATCGAGGATGGTGACCATGGCGCTACCGGGCGTGCCGGCGGTGTATCTTTGGCCGCTCTCGATTCTGACAGTAACGGTCTCGGGTGCTTCGGCGATGTCGTCGTCGATTGCAGTCACATGGATTGTGGCGGTTTCTGCACCTGCCGGGAACGTGACCGTGCCGGACAGAATTTCGTAATCGGTGCCATTTATTGCGGTTCCCTCGACAACGTATTTGACCGTGAGTTCGCCTGTGAGATCGCCTTCTCTGGTGAAGGCGAACTCGCCCGGGGTTGCGCTTCCCTCGGTTGTTGTGTTTGCAGATGCGACAACAGTGACAACCGATGGTGGAGTTGCGACGGCGAATGTTCCATCAGAGCCGGTGGTGGCGATTGTGAAACCGCCGGGGGAAAAGACGCGGTAGAGTGCGTAACCGGAGCTGATGACGTGGATGTTTCCGGCGGCGTCGAAAGCTATGTAACGGCCGGCGGAAGTGGTTCCGAACGGGGCGAACACGACATATTTTGTCAGGTCGGGAATCCCGTCTTTCATTTCGACGACTGTGACGTGGTTGTCGTAGTAAGAGATTGTGGCGAGATATCGGCCGTCGGGAGACACGGCTGCGGACACTGTTCCAGCGAGAATGTCTGCGGCGGTGGGGCCATTGAGCTCGCGAGTGGCGGTTACAGAATCCCACAACAGGTTGCCTGATTCGTCGATGACATAGACGCCCGGCTCGTTACCGCCCGATCTTCGATTCGCTAGGTAGAGCTTGCCATCTGGTCCGCGGTCAAGGTCCATGAACTGGCCACCGTAAGCGCCCATGGCAGGGTTTCGGAAGAAAGGTTCAGCGGGCGGTTCGCCGGTGTACGGGAGCGGCCCCGCGCCGATGTCATAGCGCCAAACACTATCAAGCATGATTTTTGTGGCGTCTTCGCGGTCGCTTTGGAGGTCTTCATCGACCGTGTACACAACGAGGTTTCCTTGGGCGAGGCTGCCGACGACAACAACAGAATCGATGCTGCCGTGATTATTGGCTGAGCCGACTGGATTGACGCCTATGGTGCCCGTGAACTCGTTTGTTACAAGTGGAGGGAAGACGAGCTTGCCGCTGCCGGGGGAAAGATTGGGATCGGCCAAATAAAGATTGCCCGCGCCGTCGGACCAATCGGTGATATACACGGTGTCGTCCTCCCCGATTTTGACGCGGTATGGGCTCGATGCGCCGCCTGTTGTGAAATCGAGGCCTGCGGTCAGCGGTGTGTCACCCTGGCCAAGAGCGTCGGTTTGATCGGTATTGAGAACGTAGATGCCATCACCGACTGATCGGCCGCCGGCTGTGCCGGCTGCGGAGTTTGCGATGTACACGCGGCCAAAGTAGGGGCTTGCAGGCCGTGTGTTGACAGCGAGACCGCGGGGACTGTTGAACTTGACAGTGTTATTGTTGTCGTCGCTTGTTTGTGTCCAGCCGCCCGGGGCGGAACGACTGACGACGACTCTAAACGGCTGGGTGAGATCGGCGATATTGGTTGTGAACAATCCTTTTGGAAGCGCCCCGAGGTCGTTTGTTCTTGTCCCGTTATCCCATACGATCATCACGTTGTCTGCCGGCTCGTTGAGTCGGAACGAGACCGTGCCGTCCGCGTATTTGAGGTCTGTGGCGTATGGGACGGCAAGTGCGCAGACAGATAGCAGAGCACCCGCAACAATAGCTGTGAAAGGGCTAAAAGCCGAAAATCGAGCGGAATATTTGGTTCTCATATCAGTTGCATGCCGGAGTGAAATCTCCGAACGAAGGAATTCTAGTGCGCACGAATTGGGCTAGTCAAACTTGTTCGGATACTATCTTGGAACATCTTCGCAGCCACCGCGAATTCTCTCATCGAACCAGACACTTGCCTTTATTCCGGTGAGATTTTCGGGCCCGCATATTCGTTGATCTCTTGAAGACACACATTTAGCAGACTGCCCAGGGCATATCATTATACTGAAAAGTCCTTCATATTCGGGAAGATTTTCTGGTTGCGAGTTTGGTCAATTCCTTCCTATCCGCTTCTCTGGCGGCCAGTAAGCCGGTCACAACGGCGCAGCTTTTGGTAGTGAGTCGGAGATAGGTGACGGGCTCGTTATCTGGGTGTGGACCCAAATAGAGGGACAGGCTCGTTATTTGGGTGTTCCCCCCGGATCGCGGTGTGGCGAGCAGATTGTCCCTTGTTCCAATCGGCGGCTGCGGCAGTCTGTGTGGGAACCCCGCGCATGCAGATATGGGGACAGACACATTGTTTTCTGCGTCATGCCGATCTGGTTCCAGGCACGTTGTTTGCGCATAAGGACAAAGCGGCAGCAAGCTGCCGCACTCCAAGCGCTTCGCGCCTACCAACGCCCACTGCATCCGCGCCAGCGCGTGAGAAACTATCGGGATCGGCGGCACGATCCAATGGGGGTGTATGGGGACAGACACGTTGTTGGTTTGCAACGCCGCAGGGCCGCCCCTTGGCCCAGGCTGGTATGGGGCCGGGCCTTCGGCCCTCGAGTTACTGGTCCACGAACACCACCGGTCTGAAACACATTGAGGGTGTTCATGCCGGAAACAATCAACTACGCTGCCATGCACAATTCGGTTGTCTTGGTCGGGCATCGAAGCGCCAACGGCGCGGTCCATACCAGCGTGGGGCGAAGCCCCACGACAAGGGTTTTGAACAAGCCGGGTTCTTGGCCATTGGGGTTTGGAAGGTAAAGCGATGTTCCGCGTAAACGCGGAACTCTAGCGGCGATGGGTTGTCCCGCACATCTGACGATGCCGCGCCCACGGCCGCCAGAGTCCCGCCTTTAGGCGGAAGAGTTTCATGTGGTTGGAAGTTACTCTGGCAGCGGCGCGTGCAGTGGGAGTTTGATCGGGGTGCTTTTACTGGCGACGGAGTCGCAGGGAATACTTCGGAGCCCGGGCTGGCGGACAGCCCGAGGCGGCGCTGGAGCCGGGGCAGTGCCCGTCAGGCAACTTTGGTTCCGGCTATGCCGGGCTCGGAAATATGCGGGCTGAGTGGAGGCGCCGGGCTGTGGTCATCACGGTTTTGTGCGGCCTTCGTCCTGGGAACGCTCGTAGGTGTAAATGAAGCGGGCGCGTGGAATCCATTCGGCGTGGCCATCGGCGAAATTTGCGTTTGCGCCTGCGGCGCCGTGGTTGTTGATAGGGTCGGGGTAATCGTTGTAGTTGTCTGGGGGGCCGGGCGGGTGTTCGTCGTCGCAATCAACCATCAGCCATGTTTGGGATGGGCCTGGGATGGTGCCTTTGAGGCCGAATGTGTCGTGTGTGTGCTGGCGTGAAGAAACGCGGTTTTCGGTTTTTTTCTCCTGTGGAGAGCGCCACCAACCGAAGTTCTCATAACTGTGGCCGGGATGTTTTTTGGTGACGGCGAAATCGCGGAGGTCGCGCAGTTCTTTGAGGCCTGTGAATTCGTTGGTGTGGGGGATGAACAGGTCTGCGTTGATGCTATTGCGCGTGGCGGGGCAGGTGAAACTTTTGAGCGCGGAGACGTAGGTTGGGTAGAGCCAGTTGAGGTTATCGTCGGTGTAATCGATGCATCCTGTTAACTGGCCGTCGTAGTCATGGGAGAACATCAGGCTGCCGTAGCCGAGTTGTTTGAGGTTGTTGAGGCAGGCGATACGCCTGGTGAGTTCTCTGGCCCGGCTCAGCGCTGGCAAGAGCAGGCTGGCCAAGATGGCTATTATTGCAACGACAACCAAGAGCTCGATGAGCGTGAAGGCTCTTTTGTGTTCAACTGTGTGGCGCATGAGACTCGAGGAGATACGGCTTGAGAAACGGGGGTGGTGTGCGTCGCCCGGGGCGGACGTAATCGCGCGCCAGGAGTTGTGCGACGCGGTTGGGGGGATGGCATTGCACGTTTGTGAGGTACTCGAACAGGAGCTGAGCGAGTCGTTGTAGGGCGATTCCGTGTCTGCGCCCTTCTGCACCATAAATCCAGTCGCTGAGGGCGAGGAATTCTGTGAATGGGGATTTGTTGGGTGCCCAGAGCAGAGGCAAGGTTTCATTGAAGTTGGCGCTGTTGCCGATGACTTCCCAGAAATGGGCGAACCGGCGCAGGCGTTGCATGGCGGGGAAGTCAATCAGCTTGGTTTGAAGAATCTCGTACGGCGGGAGAGGTGAGAATACCAATCCCCACTCTGCAGCGTGGCGATCGATGGTTGTGCCGCGGAGTCTTTTGAGAATGCCGACCTGGATTTCGTGCGGTTCGAGTGCGAGGATGCGATCGAATCCGGCTGCGATGCTGTCGAGGTTCTCGCCGGGCAACCCGATGATGAGATCGGCGTGGATGGCTGCCTCGGTGTGGTGGCGGAGGAACCGGATGTTATCTTCGATTTCTGGGTATTTCTGGTGCCGATGGATTCTGGCGGCGACGTCGGGGTTGAAAGTCTGGATGCCGACTTCGAGGTGCAGCGTGCCTTTTGGGAACTTCTTGAGGCGGCTGCGCACGGGGTCCGGGAGTCGGTCCGGGATCATCTCGAAGTGCAAGAAGAGGTCCGGCGTCAGTCTTTCCAGGAAGAAATCAAGGACAGGGCAGCAGATGTCCGAGTCGATATTGAAACTGCGATCGACGAATTTGAACCTTCTAGCTCCGCGATCGAGCAGGTGTTGGAATTGGGCGAGCGATTCTTCCAATGGGAACCGGCGGATTCCCGGCCGGAGCGATGAAAGGCAGAACTCACATTTGAACGGGCACCCGCGCGATGTTTCGACGTAAATCCATCTGTGGGCGAGATCGGCATCGGAGTACTCATCGTACGGCAGAGCCAATGTGGTGAGGTTGGGTGGTTCGGCGTTGATTACTTTGGAGGCAGGGCGCGTGCCTGCAAAGATTTGCCTACAAAGATTGGCGAATTCGACATCGGCTTCGCCGGTGACAATGTAGTCAGCGAGCTCTGCTATTGGTTGGGCTTCGATTTCGAAACTGATTTCCGGGCCGCCGAGTATCAGGACGACATCCGGCCTGATGGTTTTGAGCAGGGCGGCGACTTCGGTGGTTTGTGAAGCGTTCCAGATGTAAAGGCCGAGGCCAATGATTTTGGGGTCATGGGCGAGAAGATGCTCGGCAATATCGAGCGGGCGCTGGCTGATGTCGAACTCGAGGATCAGAGAACGGGGGTGGAGTTCACCCAGGTTGGCTCTGAGGTAGCGCAGACCCAACGCCGCGTGTTGGTATTTGGCGTTGAGCGTTGCGAGGATGATGTCGGGCACTTTGGCTTGGGGGATGTTTCAGGGCGTCGTGACAACGGCCCGAGTTGTGCGCGAAGCGGTGAGTAATTTGGTCATGGTGTCCATGACAACGTCTTCGACTGCGGGTTTGAATGGGCCGTAGAGGCAATAGTATATCATGGACGAATCGGATTCGTATCCGCCTTCTTTCACTACGCGCGCGCTGGGAATGTAGCACGGCACATCATAGGCGTAGCCGATGGTCCACGGATGTTCTTCTGCGAAGACGCGTTTGAGTTTCTTGGCGTAATCAACGACGACTTCGCCGCCCATGAACATCATGGTTAGCCGGTTCCCGAACCGGAGAACCGCGATTGGCAGTTGCACAGTGGGCAGAGGAGTGCCTTTGTCCATGAGGCTCAAGTAATGAGCTGCCCTGTGGCGGATGTATTGATTTTGGCTTTGGGCGTCCTGCTCGATTTTGTCGCGGGCGGGTGGGGCTTCGAGTGGCAGATTTGCAGTGGCGTACGAGAACTGGATTGGCGCGGTGACATCGCGCATGGGATGGTTCAGAACCCCGGCAACAGCGCCGGCCAATTCCAATCCGTGCCCTTTGGACGTCAGCAGACTGCCGCGCGGCGATGGGTTGCAATCGGCGCCCATGCCGGTGAGAAAGATTGCAGTTGCGCCTGGATACACGCTTTCGAGATGCGCGCGCGCGTAGCCGGGGAAATCAGGTGTGACGGTGTAGAAGTCGTCGCCATGCACTGTTGTTGCGTGGCAGGCGTAACCGAAGACAATGGCGCGGATTGTGCCGTTTGTACCCGTGATGCGCAGGACCGGAACATCCCAGTCAACAGGACCGTCCGGGTTTTCGCCGATGACGACGTCTTTGGCGGTGAATGCGCGTCTGTTCATCGCGAAAGTGCAACGGCCGATTCCGTGCTCGATGCGAGCCGGGGCGAGGTCAGCCAATGCAGCGCCGACAACTTCGACGATTTGCGCCCGGAGTTTGTCGCCGTAGTTTTTGATTTGCTCGGATTCAGCGGGACCGAGTGGGTACATGCCATTCAATGGCCCTTCCAGCACTGGGGTCGAATGCGAATGGCTGGAGACGATGATGACTTGCCCGGGGTTCAGGCCGTGCTTGTCCTGGATTGTCTTGAGGGCGGGCGCCGCGAATTCAGCGCTTACCTCGCAATTATCGACAGCGACCAGCACGCAACTTTGGTCCGATTGATCGCGGAATGCGATGGCGCGAGCGGTGAGCGGGTGGTCGATCTTGTCGGCAGGGCGGTTCCGGGCCGCGTAACCTGCGAGCCAGATCGGCAGATCGGGGGTAATGTCGCGAGACGCGATTCCAACCTTGATTGGCGATTCCGAGGCGGTTGTGACGGCAGACGTTGCGGAGCCGACTACGATTGCGCATGCCATGATTAGCGTTGGCATTCTGCGTGCGGATCGGACCTGTTCGGCAGCGGGTAGAGTTGTTTTCATAATGGTAACTCGCGGTACTGGTTTAATGGCGGAGATTCTCTCAAGAAAATTTGGCTCATGGACTTGACCATCGACGAACAAGACCATTGTAGGCGTCAACCCGCCGGTCGCGCAAGAACGGCCAATGCATGCGAATTGTCTCGATCGATTCCAGATCGACCGTGGCGATGAGGGTTTCTTCCTCGGAGTCGGTTGCTTCGGCGAGAACCTCCCCGAACGGGCCGGCTATGAAGCTGGTCCCCCAGAACTCGATTCCGTCTCCGCCGACAGGGTTTTCGAGCCCGACCCTGTTGACTGCGGCGACAGGAATACCGTTGGCGATGGCGTGGGCGCGCTGGATGGTTTTCCATGCTTCGAGTTGAACGGTGCCAGACTTTGCTTTCTCGGCCGGATGCCATCCAATGGCCGTGGGGTAGAAAAGTATTTGTGCTCCTTCCATGGCGGTCAGGCGCGCGGCTTCAGGGAACCATTGGTCCCAGCAGATGAGCACGCCGACCTTGCAGTAGCGCGTTTGAAATGCGCGGAATCCGAGGTCGCCCGGCGTGAAATAGAATTTCTCATAATACAGTGGGTCATCCGGTATGTGCATCTTCCGGTAGAGCCCGACGATTGTGCCGTCCGCGTCGATGACAGCCGCAGTGTTATGGTACAGTCCTTGTGCGCGCCGCTCGAATAATGAGGCAATTATGACCACCCGCCGTTGTCGCGCCAGCTTTTGAAAGGCTTCTGTTGTTGGCCCCGGGATTGGTTCAGCGAGTTTGAAATTATCCACGTCTTCGCTCTGACAGAAATACTGGGTTTTGAAGAGCTCTTGAGTGCAGATGATTTGCACGCCTGAGCGCGCTGCCTCCCGGGCTGCGGCGAGTGTTTGCGCGAGATTCTCGGCCGGGTCTTTCGACGCACGCCGTTGCAACAGGCCGATGACAACCCTGGATCCGTCGTAGGTTTTCATCGGCGGCAATCTAGCCGGTGTGGTGGACCGGCACAAGAACATCGAAACACCGGGACTCGATGTGGTGCGATCTGTGAATCTGTGCTGCCCTCTGGATCGGTGAGGAGTATTCCATCCATTCAGGCGTAAGCGCGGATGGCCAATGCGCTAAGCGGAATGCGGTTTTTGGGAAATAGAGTGACAGACACTACGTTTGTCTGAAGTTCTCGATGACTGTTTTGAGTCGTTGGTTGGGGGGGCGCGTGCGGAACAGATAAAGTGACAGGCACGGTATTCTACCTGAACTCAATTCCACTGGCCTGATCAAGCCGGACGGATCAGGGCGCCGGTCAAGGCTCGGCCCGGGCAACAAAGCAGACATTGAAGTTGCGAATGAATGCTGACAAGAAGCCGGACGATCCTGAGGTCTGAGAGTATTGAATATGCTGGCGGGTGAAGTCCGACTGGGCGGGGCCGATTCACGGATCGATCTTGCTTTCGGCAGCCCAGTTGACCGACCAGGTGATCTCTGGATGGGGTAGATGGTCGTTATTCCACCGGGAACGCCACACGTCGTTCTTTGGGTCGATAATATCCCGGCGCGGCGCGCTCATCGCGTGGCCATCAGCGAACATGAGGTTGGTTTTTCGGTTGTGCCGATTGGACGGCCTGTCCGGCTCGTTGACGGGGTCCATGTTCGCGTCCCAACTTCCGTCTGCCTTGCTGTCACCGAGCATGATCATCTCTGCAGGGGCGACTACCATGCTTTCGGTGACGATGCCTCTGTACCAATTGCCGTTGATGTCGCCTCCGAGGCCCAGTTGAGGGGTGTGCGCAATGTCCAGTCCCCAGTCGTTGTAAGCGAGCGAGAATCGCGAGGTCTCCCGCACCCCGAATGGATCGTATCGGCTGTCGGGCCCGGCCGATCCAAGGGTGCGGTTCACGTTGGTATCCCATGCGCTGTCCCGACGAGCCGTGGGACAGTAGAAAACCTGGCGGTTGGTGCCAATCTGACTGAACAGTCGCACTGGCCAGATGGCGTAAACAGCGGGGACGACTGAATAGCAGCCAGGGTACGCCTTGTTTTCGCTCACGTACATGACAGTGGCGATGCCAAGTTGGCGCAGATTGTTCATGCAGGCTGTCTGTTGCGCCTTGCCCTTGGCCCGGGCCAGCGCCGGCAACAGCAGACCCGCCAAGATGGCGATAATGGCAATGACCACGAGGAGTTCGATCAGGGTAAACGCAGCTCGAACCGCAAAGGCGCGGCACTGGCGAGTGCGGTTGACCGTCATCGCAGTTTCGTGTTGCGACCGTCGCGAAATGGCCAGTTTCTCGGAATCACCGTTGCGGACCATGCGCAGAACATCTTCAATGCACGCGATAGTTGTCAATACTATTGAGTCCTCCCTTTAGCTCGCATATTCCCAAGCTGGGCGTAGCCGGAACCAAAGCTGCCGTACGGAGACTGCCCCGGCTCCTCCGCCCCCTGATGAGGGCTGTCAGCCACGCCCGGCTGCGAAATATCTGCTGCGACTCCGTCGCTGGGAAAAGCGTGCTGATCCCGATGGTTTTTCACGCGCTGCCGCGGATGCAGTGGGCGTTGGTAGGCGCGAAGCGCTTGGAGTGCGGCAGCTTGCTGCCGCTTTGTTTCTATGCCCAAACAACGTGCCTGTCCCCATATCGCATTCCCCGCCCAGATTCACAAAACAGACCCACAGTTACACCGCATGGGATCAGTACAGTAACAGGCCTTGGATATCCGTGAGAGTATGAGGTTTGTGACTGGAGCGCTCTGTGAAACACTCAGGTCTTTGTTGCAGAACGGGCGGAAAATCGGGCACCGTAAGGGCCTGCTGGTTGGCTTACCAGCAGGCGGGCTGCGG
>JAAYVR010000064.1 GCA_012517065.1 Verrucomicrobiota bacterium
ATCATCTACGCTGCCGTGCACAATGCGGTTGTCTCGGTCGGTGATCGAAGCGCCAACGGCGCGGTCCATACCAGCGTGGGGCGAAGCCCCACGACAAGGGCCATCTCGACATCACTTTCCACAATCCAAGGGCTGAAAGCCCGTACTATCCCAGCAACGTTTTCGCGTGTTTGGTGTATTTCGTGGTTAGAACTAACCAGCTTGGGGCAAAGCCCCACGATCGGACTATCCCTGCAACGTTTTCGTGTGTTTGGTGTATTTCGTGGTTGGGACAATGTCGATCCAAGCCCACTCGCCCTGAATTCTCATCGGAATGAATCGTTCGGCGTCGTGGTCTGGTCAGGCGGTGAGATTTGCAGGCTTGGCGGAATAGTGCCATGCAATTGAGCGGATTTGGGAGGGTGCGACCGGTGGTTTTGATTGGTTTCAACCACTAATAACGCGAAGTACGCGAAAGGGTTTTGGACAAGCCGGGTTCTTGGCCATTGGGGTTCGGAAGGTAAAGCGGTGTTCCGCGTAAACGCGGAACTCTAGCGGCGATGGGTTGCTCTGCACCTCGGGCGATGCCGCGCCCACGGCTGTCAGAGTCCCGCCTTTAGGCGGCTTTGAAACGAGCATTGATCGAGCAGTAATGCCTCTGAACGTTGCACGTTGAGCGTTGGACGTTAAACGTTCTCAAACAGAAGACCGAACTGAGTTTGGTTCCGGCTACGCCGGACTGGGAAGTGTGCGGGCTAAATATTAAGCAACTCTGGTTCGGACAGAACGCGCCACCCCTTCTGTTCCAGTACGGCTTTGGCGCGTTCAAGGTCGTGGGTTTCGATGATCAGAATTGCCTTGTTGTTTGCGACGAAGCCGGAGGTGTTATCGAGGTTGATTTGTTCTGCGGCGAGGCTTTCAGCGACCGCGTTGAGAGTGCCCGGGATGTCCGGCACTTCCACGGCAAGTGCGCGGAGCGTCGAGACCATCAGTCCTTTCTCGCGCAGGCGTTGACAGGCCAGATCGCAATTGTCCACTAGGAACTTGAGTACGCCGAAGCTGCCGCTGTTGGCGATTGTGGTCCAGCGTATGTTGACGCGTGCATCTGCGAGGATGCGGGTGACGCGGGCGGTTTGGCCCGGTTTGTTCTCTGCGAAAACTGCAACCAGTCTGATCGCGTTCATGGGTGTAATTCGATATGCTTTGTCAGAGGACTCGTTGGTCAACGACGCGTTTGGCTTTGCCCTCGCTGACCGGCAATGTGCCGGATTGAACAAGCTCGACCTTTGGTTTGACGAGAATCTCTGCGCGGAGTTTTTCCACAATTTGGTTTTGGAGCTGGACGAGGTGTTCGACGCTGCCATCGAATGCAGTCTCAGCGAGCTCGACCTTGACTGTCATTTCATCCAAGCCGGACAAGGTGATAAGGTAATTATGTCCGAGGCTTGGCATTGACATCAGGACGCGCTCGATTTGCTGCGGGTAGATATTGACACCGCGGACGATCAACATGTCGTCGGTGCGACCTGTGATTCTGTTGATCCGGCGATGTGTGCGGCCGCAGGGGCATTTACCGGGAATGACGGACGTGACATCGCGTGTGCGGTATCTGAGCAGCGGCATGGCTTCTCTGGTCAGGGTGGTGAGCACCAGCTCACCGGTGGCGCCTTCGGGCAAAGGTTCGCCGGTTTGAGGATCGACGATTTCCATCAGGTAGTGATCTTCCCAGAGGTGCATGCCGGTTTTGTGGATGCACTCGAAGGCGACTCCGGGCCCGTTCATTTCGGAGAGGCCGTACGAGTTATAGACCTCGATGCCGAGGCTTTCTTGTATTTTGCGGCGCGTTTCCTCTGTGTGCGGTTCGGCGCCGACAAAAGCGCGGCGCAGGGCGAGGTCGCGTTTCGGATCAACGCCATTTTTTCCCAGAAACCCGGCGAAATAGAGCGCGTAGCTTGGCGTGAGGTGAATGACAGTGGTGCGGAAATCGCGCATCAGGAGCAATTGGCGTTCGGAGTTGCCGGGGCCGGCGGGTATTACGAGGCACCCGACCTTTTCGGCGCCGTAGTGCATGACAAGGGCGCCGGTGAACAAGCCATAGGTCATCATGTTTTGGAATACGTCGCCCTTTCGGACGCCTGTCATGATAAAGCATCGCGCGATGAGGTCGGCAGCCCTGTTGATGTCACCTGCGGAGAAGAAAATGGCTTTTGGTTTGCCTGTGGTGCCGCTTGAGGTGTGGAGGCGCACCACGTTGTCGAGATCGACGGCAAGCAGTCCGTTCGGGTAATTGTCGCGGAGGTCTGCGTTGGTTGTGAACGGCAAACGGCGCAGGTCGTTGAGTGATCTGATGTCGTCCGGGGTCACGCCTGCTTCGGCCAGTTTCTGTTTGTAGAACGGCACGCGGGTTGCGACGCGGCGGACAGTTTGTTGGAGGCGTTCGAGCTGGATGCGTTCGAGTTCGCTCCGGTCAATGGTTTCGTAATCAGGGTCCCAAAACATGTTGGTTTTACTAAGCGACGTTTTCGACAAGTGTCAATGAGATATGAACCCCGCCCTCGGGAGGAGAGGCGGGGTCCAGAGCGAACCCGTGGTTACTTGGGAAGCGATTTAGAACGTGAAAAGCAGCTCAGCGCGGATAAACGTGAACAAATCCCGGGTGGCATAATAGTCGCCAGCCCAAATCCATTCGCCCCAGAGATGGCCTGCTAGGTGCTTGTTAAACTGGTGCTTCAGGACGGCTTGGAGATAATGACCGCGGAAATCGCCGTCCATGCTGAACAAGCTCGAGTTCACGGTGCGCGTTGGGATTTCTTCGGGGGCGAACAACGCATTGTAATACACACCGAGGTTCATGCCGTTCATGGGGTTCATTGTCCAGCCGGCGCCGAACCGGTAGAGGTTGTTCCACTGAGCAACCTTGCCGCTGGTTTCGTAAATGTAGGAGTAGAGGTACAACTCGCTCATGCGCGGCCACCGGCCCCAGAGGATGTCGAACATTTCGTCGTTTTCCGTGTTGGGGTCATCGCCCGAGAGATACTCGCACACGAGGTGGAACTGGTTATTGAGCGAGTCTTTGCACAGATAACTCAGGCGGGCATTGCCGCCGAAAGCCTCGATGTCGCGTTCGGCGGTGCGCGCGACGGGGACTTTCACGGTTGGGTCTTTCTTTTCGCCGAACTGGTAGGCGCCTTCAATCGAGTAAGACCAATGCTCGGCCGGTGTGCCGGTGATTTTTGCGCCGAGGGTGAAAATGTCGGCGTCGTCGCCGTTTCCGAGTTCGCGATTGTCGCGCTTGTAGAAGAAGTAAGGATCAATCTGGGTGTTTGGGATGGATTTGTTGGACAGGTAGAGAATGACTCCCTGTTCGTTTTGCTCGGTCAGGTAGTATGGCTTGGGGACGCCGTTGAACTTGAACTCACTCGACCTGCCCAGCGTTGGAATCCATTCGTCCGGCAACGCGTTTTGGTAAACGTAAATGACATCTGCTTTGGTCTTGATCTCTTTGGCGTCATAAGTGAGGCGAATAGAATCGAAGAAGAACGCCCACGAACCATCGCCCGGCGTCCCATCGGCCATCAGCCACCAGTTCCAGTAGTCACCCAACATGATGTCCTGGCGGCCTGCCGTTACAGTGAGGGGAAGATCAAATGCGTTCGTCCACTTGAGGTAGAGGTTGTCGATGATCCCGTAGCGCCACTCCATCCCCGTGCGCGCGGCATGTTGTCCTGCGAATGCAGGGTCTATCCATTCACGAGGTTCACCGGAAAAGCGCGCGTTGAGGCTGACGTTTGAAACTGGCGTTGCGGACGCCCAAATGCGGCCCCGGATTCGAATCACGTCCTGCTCGCTGAGTTTGTTGTCCTCATTGAGAGTGATGGTGTTGTCCATGTACTCATTTCTCACGCGCAAATCCGCGCCCCACGAAAGCCAGTCGGCCGGTTTCTTGAGTTCGTTGGCGAACTTGTCGAACGAGCTTGGGGCTGCCGGCGGTTTCGTCGAGGGTGGCGGGGGAACTGGCACACTGACCGAAGCGCTTTGTGTCCAACCAGTGGATGCGCATAAGACCAGCAGCGATGATGCAATTAGATTACGAGTGAGGTTCCTTGTCATAGCGTTGTTGAGGGTTGGTTCAAGCTGCAACAATAACAACGGCCCACAAACACAACACAGTTCGACTGTTCGTGCGGGGCCATTGGGGTTCACTTATAATAACCATAAAAAATTGTCCAGCATATATTTTCGCCCTGCCCGCCATGGTCTGGTCTCGAGTCGGCCCGGTGCTTTGTTCCAGCCGGCATATTTCATACCCTGATCAGTCTGCGAAACGGGTGTCTTCAAGCAACCAAGGAATATGCTGGCTCCTCAAATCTCACCGGAATGAAGCTTTGGGTGTCCTGGGCTGGTCAAGCGGTGAGATTTCCGGGCTAGCGCGATGTGCACGCCAACATTTCCGCGTAAACGCGGAGCTCTTGCGGCGATCGGTTGTCATGCCCACTGGGGGATGTCAACGCCGCGGTCAATTGTCCGTTTTCGGGGTTTCTGATGCGGATTGCCCGGCTTGTTCGGCGTAATAGGCATCGACCTTTTCCGCGACGTCCCGATAGGCAATGTCCACCTCGTATATCAGCTTGAATTGTTCGACGGCTTCTTCCTTCTTCCCCATTTTCTCGAGGGTGCAGCCGAGCGCGTAAATGAGCTCTTTCTTTTCGTCGTCGAACAAGACTTTTTCTTTGATGGCGTTTTGGAATGTGCGAGCGGCTAGGTCGTGCATGCCACGCCGCAAGAAGCATTGGCCGAGATGGTACAAGGCCTGAATGCGCTTGTGCGGATTGTTTTGGGCTTTTTGGAACTCGTAAATTGCTTCCTTGATGCGGCCCGCTTGAAAATAGAGCTGGCCGAGCTCGAATCGCAACTGCAGATCGTTCGGGTAACGTTCGACTCTGCGCTTTGCGTCCTCGAGCAAGAACGCTTCGCGTTCGGCTTTCAACTGCGCGACCTGTTCTGCGTAGTCAGGCGACTGCGGGTCCAAACGGGCGATTGCATCATCGATCTTGCGGACTCGCACTTCTGCGATGGCGCGCTCTGCGGACGGGTCTGAAGATTCCTGTCCGGTAAGACGCTGGTAGTACTCCAATGCGCGATCGTAATCCTTTTTCTGGACGTACAGTTCCGCGAGCGACCTGACCAGACGCAGGTTTTGCGGCTCGGCCGACAGACGTTCCTCATACTCTGCGATCAACCGGTCAGCGACATCTTCAGTTTTGACTTCCCGCTGCTCCTGTTCGAGCGCAACTGCCTCGCGTTCGTCACGGAGGACGTCCCTGTAAGAGCCTGTTCCCTGTGCCAGGGCTTCGTATCCACCCTCGGTCATGGTGCGGCTGGCGGCCAAATCCTTCAGCGCTTGGGCGATTTCAGGATCACCCGGGTTCGAGCTTGCAAGGTCCTCGAGAATTGATTCTGCCCGGGCGGCCTGGCCGGTTTTTGCCAAAGCCTGTGCGAGACGCATTGCAACTTCACGGTCCTTTGGGGAATGCTTGTAAGCGATCTCGAGGGACAACACCGCCGTGCGCGGAAAATCCGCAGCCAATGCGGCTTCGGCCAAAACCTTGTGCGCAGTTACGTTGTTTGGGTCGGTGTTCAACACTTGTTCTGCAAGGTTGAGCGCCTGCAACGGATGGTTGCGCAATGCCACCTGCGCTTGCACAAGTTTCGGATTGGCCGAGCCAACAATCCTGCTCAGAAACGAACCGCTTTTTTGGCCCGCTTTTTTGAACTGTGATGCGCGGAGCGCCTGGCGCGCCTCAAAAAAGCCGGGCTCGCGCTCCACCACGCTGCTGAGTATCGAAATTGCATAATCCAAATTGTTCCGCTCGAAAGCGGCTTTCCCCTTTTCGTACTGTTCCCGGAGCGCACGGGGAATCTCGTGGATTTGTTTCTCAGGCATCGAAGGTTATGATGAACACCGACCTCGGAAAAATCCATCTGAAAATTGAGAGTGATATGGCGAAATCGAATCAGGACCAGAGACCAAAGACCAAAGACCGCGGACAAGGGACACTAACAAGTGTCTCGATGTAATCACCACTGCTGGTCCGCACGAATTGACAAGGGCCGAAGGCCCGCCTTATACCAGCCTGGGGCAACGCCCCAGGTAGTCGGACCGGTGTCAGAATGATAAGGGCTGAAAGCCCGCGCTAATCTGGAGTTTCAGAGGCCCGATTCGCGTGATTGAAATGGGGCCCTACAATCGGTCTTCGGATTGGTGCGGTCGAGGACGGCCGCGCTCCCGAGGGCGTTGCTTTTTCCAGCGCGTGCAGGAGCGCGGCGATTATTAGCCGCCTCCAGCCGGTGAATGATCGGGCGACGGATTTGCATGATCGAAACGGGTCGTAGGATCGGCCGTC
>JAAYVR010000065.1 GCA_012517065.1 Verrucomicrobiota bacterium
TGGGGGCGGGCAAGAATGCCCGCGCTCCTGCACGCGCTGGAAAAGGCAACGGCGTCGGGAGCGCGGCCGTCCCCGGCCGCATCAACCTGACGACCGATCGTACACCTGCTTCGATCACGCAAATCCGGCGCCCGAACGTTCACGGGTTGGGGGCGGGCAAGCCCTTATCTTTCTCACATGTGCGCATCTACCTAGGGCGGTGCCCGAGCCCGGAAATCTCACCGCCTGACAAGATCAAGACGCCCAAAGCTTCACTCCGGTGAGATTTCCGGGCCAGGCTGGTATAAGGCGGGCCTTCGGCCCTTGTCAATTCGTGCGGACCAGCAGCGGTGATCATATTGAGACTCTTGTTGCTGTCCGATGGTCCATGTTTGCTCTTCCCCGTCTGCTGATTTCTGACCCCTGCGCCATGGCGCCTGTGCTTTGTTCCAGGTCTTTGGTCTTTGGTCTATGGTCTATGGTCTGTTGTCTGTGGTCTTTTGTCTATTTCGCCGGCGCTCCCGGCAAAGCTGAAACGCATCCAAGTGCGGTATTAATCGAATTTCGAGCTTGAATCTTGCTGTTATTGTGGCGGTCTAGTGCCATCAGATCAACGGGTGACAAGCCAAAACTGCACGTGAATGCATTTCTGAGGATTCGCTGGTGTGGGAAAGTATCGACGCTGCTGGCTGCGGCATGGATATGGTTGTCAGCGGACAGCGCCGGCGCGCAATCGAAACTGTGGGAATTCCAAGCCGGCAGTGAAGTGGCCACGTCGGCAGCCGTTGGGTCGGATGGGACTATCTACCTTGGCGCATCTGACGGCCGCTTGTACGCACTGTCTGCTGGCGGAAACCAAAAATGGCAATTCACGGCCGGTGGAGCAATCGTGTCGTCACCGGCTATCGGCGCGGGCGACACGATATATTTCGGATCGAATGATCGGCGGGTGTACGCGGTGAGTCCAACCGGGGCAGAATTGTGGAATTACCGGACCGGTGGCGAGGTCAGGTCTTCACCGGCAATTGCCGTGGATGGGACTGTGTACGTGGGATCGATGGATGGCAAAGTGTATGCCATTGGAACAGGGGGGATAGAGCGTTGGCAGTTGACGGTTGGAGGCGCGGTGTTTGCCTCGCCGGTTGTTGGCCGTGATGGGACGGTTTATGTGGGATCGCGCGACGGCCGATTTCATGCCATCAGCCCAATCGGCCAACTCAAATGGTCGTTTTACGGCACCGGACAAATCGACGCATCGGCCGCAATCGGCCCCAAAGGCGTGATTTATTTTGGGACCGTGGGAAGAAGATTTTATGCGCTAACGCCGAGTGGCGACAAGCTGTGGGAGCTGACGACCGATTCAGACATTTACTCGTCGCCTGCGGCGGGCATCGACGGGACGGTTTACGCGGCAACGTACGGCGGCACCGTCTATGCAATCAAATCGGACGGCACCGTGCTTTGGAAGCTGGCGTTGCCCGACCGGATATTCTATTCATCGATCGCTCTGGCTACAGATGGCACGATTTACGTGGGCGCTCAGGACGGTCTCTTGTACGCAATTACCGCCTCCGGTTCGATCAAGTGGACTTTTGCCGCTGGTTCGCCGATCTATTCATCCTCCCCCACGATCAGATCGGACGGCTCGATAGTGGTGGGGACCAAGGACGGGAAAGTATTCGCAGTTGGAGCCAACAGCCCGCCTGCACCCGGCGCCTGGCCCATGTTCAGACGCGACCAACGACACACCGCAAGCGGGTTTGTCGAACGGCAGTTGCCCGATGCGTATTCGGGTGGACTCGAGATGACCGTGACCCTTTCAGCCACGCCGTTACCAGCCGTGTCTTTTTACACTGTAGAAGACACCCCTCCCACGGGCTGGACAGTGGGAGAAGTGAGTGATGGCGGCTACTACGATTCATCAACCCGCCGGGTTCGTTTCGGCCCTTTTCTGGACGGGCTGGCGCGTGAATTGACATACACGGTTACACCGCCTACGACCGACTCGGGCTCAAAGACGTTCGTCGGCAGTTCAAACGTCGGCGGAGTTGACCGTGTCATGGGTGGCACTCACGTGCTCAAACTTGCACCGTTACACCCCGCGGACAACCACGACGTGGACGGCTGGATGACGATAGGCGAAATCACCGCCTATGGTGCGGCCTGGAAACGGGGCGCATCGTGGTCGCCCGGGCCAAGCCCGGTCCCCACAGTTTATCTGCTCCGTGCGATTGAGCTTTGGTCGAAGGGTGAATCATATCGTTATGACGCTGACGCGCCATTGGCGCCAGACTGTTGGTTTCCCGGGGCCGGAGATTATCCCGGGAGACCGCAACCGGATGCGCCCTTACCCGGGACCACGGCGCCAAACGGCAGCGCATGGGTCTCGCTTCCGCTGTCATACAATCCGGGAGCTTCCTTTGGCGTGGCAATACAAGTCACCCCGTCTTCAAACGTCACAGTCTATGCAGTCGAACACCAACCGCCGCCAGGCTGGGCCATCAGCAACATTAGCGCTGGCGGTTTTCTCGACGCCGCAAGACAGAAGGTCAAGTGGGGACCATTCTTCGATGCCGTACCGCGCACGCTTTCGTATGGAATCAAACCACCCAACAACGCCACCAACACAGGTGTGTTCACGGGCGCTGCAGCATTCGACGGTAACGTCGCAGCTCTTGCCGGAGTTCAGACCGTGCAACCTTCGGGCGTTTTGCCTGCGGACCCGTTCGCATGGCGCAGCCTGCCGACATGGTACGCCGGCGGCGCAAAGTTTGTTGTGACCATTCAAACAGCGGAGATCGTGGGCCACGGGTTTTACGTGATTTGGGATACTCCGCCGCAGGGATGGACCGTGGGCCAAATAAGCAACGGCGGGTTCTATGATCCAACATCCAAAACCGTCAAGTTCGGTCCTTTCTACGATGGAATTGCGCGCACGCTCACCTACGAAGTCACTCCTCCGGCAGGCGACACCGGCACAAAAGAGTTTTTGGGCATGTTTAACATCGACGTTATCCCCGGCGTTGTCAGCGGCGATGCCGAGATAGAAGCGTTCAAAACACATCCTGCCGACAGATCCCCGGTCGATGGATGGATCGCAATCAACGAAGCGACCGGGTATGCAGCGGCATGGAAACGGGGCACAAACTGGCCCGCAGGTCCAATACCAATTCCACTCACTCATGCAACGCAGGCAATTGCACTGTGGCGCTCCGGTTCGGCCTACAAATTCGACCCAGCCGCTGCCGAACCGTTTTGTTGGGTCGGACTCGGCGCCGAAGAAGAACCGGTTTACGCTTCTCCCCCGCTGCCTCCGATCAACACCGTCACCCAGCTCGGATCGGCCACTGCAACTTCGCCCCAGCTTGTGTCGCCAGACGAAACCGTTACTGTTTCAATCGACGTCGCACCAAGCACAAATGTCGCCGTGTATGCCGTTGAAGATCAACCGCCACTCGGTTGGACCGTGGTGACTGTGAGCAACGGAGGCACCTTTGATGTAAGACTGAGCAGAGTAAAATGGGGGCCGTTTTTTGATTCCACTCCGCGCACTCTTGCCTATGAACTGCGCGTGCCATCCAACCCAGAAATCGTCTCAACATTTACCGGTGCCGCCGCGTTTGATGGCGCTCTGGCGACAATCAGTGGACAGAGGAAAGCGTTCCGATCTGACGCTGAATTGGCGCCGCGGTTCGTTGGGGTAAACGCTCTGGATGAAGGCACGGCAATTGCGCTCCATGGCATTGCGGGCGAAACATACCGGGTCGAAGCATCGGTTGATTTGCAGGCATGGACATTGCTGTCCAATGTGACGGTCACAAACTCGACGGGCACGGCAGTGCTGGTTGACCCATGGACGACAAACTCTCCGGTGAGATTCTATAGAGCAGTTTGGCCATAGAACACCGATTTCACGGAAAAAGATTAAGTCGAAATCTGCGGGGAATTTCATGGACCGGAAATGTCACCGCCTCACCAGACCAGGACACCCCGAGCCTCATTCCCGTGACAATTCCGGGTTAAACGCTGGACTCTGATGCGTCGGGGCTGTAATTGTGCCAGGCGAGTGAGCCCACCTTTTTCAGTGCGTAACCAACTTCGCGCAAATAGTCGCCGTAGCATACGACAGCGTGGAATCCTCTCAGTTCCCGGACAAGTCTGCGCCAATCGCCGTCGATTCTAACGTCCATTTGCGATCGGCACATGGCCATGTCAGGAGCGTCCACGATCGTGCCTCGGAACCCGAACCATCGTGTGCAGTTCAACTCCGGAACAACACAGGTAATTACCTGGCCCTTTGGATAATGGACTTTTGTGGCAGCGCCGTAGTCGGACTCATAGTGGGTCATGATCGTGGTCGGTTCGGACTCTTTGCCGTTCATTTTTCGTGGTGCAGCGCAATGTGCGAGCGTGATCAAGCCGTGGTGTGGGAAATGCGTATTGCAGACGAAAGACGGTTTGCCCGAAATCCAGCGGAGCAGAACGCCCGGCGCTGTATGTGTCATGTCCACGTGGCAAAAGGCTGTCAAACCCTCGTCGTTCAGCAGGCTCAACGCCAAACAAGGCGGCGTATCGAGAATTGGGATCAACCCGCCCATGCAATCAGCAACGCCCAGGTTGGTGGCGCCCTGCTCGCGCATCAAGCTTCGGAAAACGTTCCTCGCGAGAAATGAATTCTCAACAAAACGGCGTTCGGTTTCCAAAGCGACGTTCGATTGTGCTAGCAGCTCATTTGTTTGCCGCTTTACATCGGCCATGGCGGCACCATCAGCCCGCACTTGTTCAAGCCTCTCGCGAACCTTTTCAAATGGCACTGTGACGATGTCATACCCCCAAACTTCACGCACGTGGTTTGGCCCCTTGATTTCACCGGGGCGGCTGTATGCCTGCAACTGCCCGATTCCCAGAACCTTCGTGCCTTTCGCATTGCAAAGCCCGTACAGCGCCCGCAGACGCCAAAGAACATCTGCATAGTCGTCAACGACGACATCGTCGAAATCGAGATTTGGCTCGGTTTTTTCGTCCTCGCTCTTGCGGAGAAGGCGCCAGTGGGCAATCTCGTACCACAGATAGACTGGTCCTGACTTGTGACGAACAAAAAGGATGCTGGGTTTACCTGACGCAGCGAGTTTTTCGAGCCAACTCTGAGCGCCACTTGCGCCGAACATCAACAACACGTCTGCGGCACAGTCCGCTACAGGTTGCACTTCAGAGTCACTGGAGATTGTTGACAAGGGCAGCAAGGTGACGGGGAACTCGGCTTTTGCCGCAAGCATTTTGAGCTCGTCGTCGATCCGGTTGATTTCCTTTGCGACGTCGTCTTGAGATCGCAGGCCGCCGTAGCTGCGCCAACTGGTCTTTTCGCGTCTCTGTTCCAAATGATAGACCAACACAGGCTTTACGCGCAGCGGTTTGCCGGGAGGAATGGGTGTCTCGCCCACTCTGCCAGCCGGCACTGCGAGCGCCGGCCATGCGCCGGGGAAAGCCATGCCGGCCAATGTCACTGCCCCGGCAATCCGTGTCATGAAAGCGCGCCGTGAAAACCCGCATGACATTGTTTGCGGGGTCTGGCACAAGCCGGCGTCTCGGCCCGAGCACCGAATCGGGCAACATGATCTTTGGTTTTTCATTGTCGAACGATCAAAAATCCCATGATGCACCTCGCTTTGGCAACGGCGTGCTGCTGCACCGTACTGTGTGAGCCAGCGGCGCTCCTCTGGCCCGCATGTCTATTGCCCTGAGCAGTGTGCGACGCAAGTGCCTTCACAAAGTTCGGGCAGATGCAAGCCCCCCGAATATCTCACCGGAACAAGGCTTTGGATGTGGTTTGCGGGCGAGCCGGTGAAGTTTCCGGGTTTTGGCTTTGAACCTATGGATCGATCTTCGCTTCAGCTTTCCAGTCAACCGACCACGTGATTTCCGGGTGGGGCTGGTTGTCGTTGCACCAACGGCTGCGCCACGGGTTGCTTGGGCGTGGGTCAACCATTTCACGTCTGAGCGCAGATTCAGCGTGTCCATCGGCGCAAAGAATGTTGGTGCGCCGGTTATGGCGGTTCGAGGGCCACTGACCTTGCTCGGTGGGGTCCATGTTTGCGTCCCACGATCCGTCGGGTTTGCTATCGGCGAGCATTATCATCTGCGACGGGCTGACGACCATGCTTTCGCGAACGGGTCCTTGGGCCAAGCCGCCGTTGATATCACCGCCAAGGCCGAGGTTGGACCTTGGACTGCCAAGAAGCGGTTGCCCCAACCCCCAGTCGTTATAAGCAAGTGAGAATCTCGAAGCATTGTGGATTCCGTACGGGTCGCGCACGCCATCAGGCCCTCGGGCGCCAAGTGTTTTATTGACGTTGGTGTCCCATGCAGACTTGGGATCAGCGGCAGGACAATAAAACACTGCTCGGTTAGTTCCAATTTGGCTCAACAACCGCGGCGGCCAAATAGCATATACTTCGGGCACGATCGAATAACAACCCGGGTATTGGTTGTACTCTTGGACGTACATCACCGTGGCGATCCCAACCTGCCGGAGGTTGTTCAGGCACGCCGTTGCTTTGCTCTTTGCCTTCGCCTTGGCGAGCGCTGGCAAAAGCATCCCAGCCAGAATCGCAATGATGGCAATAACAACCAAAAGCTCGATCAGAGTGAACGCTCCCGTCGAGACTCGTCCCTTTCGAATCCGCATAATCGCCTTGTTCATAACGTCCAATACTCCTCGGTCCAGAGAGACGCTCCCTCAGAGGCCGTGGTTTTCTGACTATGGATTCGTCACCCGCGGTACCATAGCCAGCCTCTTACGCATCTCCGCACCAACGCCGCCACTGAATATGGTATAGGCCTGCATCCACATGCAAGCAGGATCAATACCAGCGAATTGGCAGTCGCAGACTGCCCCTCGCCGAACGCAACAAGACTGTTGTCACCTTACTCGATGGTCCAAAGCGCAATCGAGTCTTGGTCCTTGATGAACAAGCTATTGCCAACAATGACAGGATGCGCGTACACATCGGTTTGTGCGACCTTGTAACTGGCAAGTTTCTTGTACTCACGGTCGCTGGGCTCAAAGGCTGTCAACGCGGATTGCGGCGTTATTGCAAACAACACATTTCCTGCGTCAACGACCGACCCGAAATCGCGTCCGCCGAATTGAGCAGTCCAGAGGGTCTTCCCCTCTTTGGCATCGACGCAGAATATGGAACCGTTTTGTGCGATTCCGTAGAGCTTACCGCCTTTTAGGACTGGGGTATTGAATTGCACAGAACAGTCCGGATTCGTCCACAGTTCTTTCACGGAAAAACCATCGCCGGACTTCTCGATTTTGATGGCTTTTGTACCGCGGCCGGCACCGGCAAAATAAACCGTATCCGAATCAACGATTGGCGTTGCTGCATTGTAAGCTCTCTGCTGGGGCACAAACGGAGTTTCCCACAAGGGCTTTCCGTCGGTGAGCCGCACGCCAACGAGCTTTCTCGCTGTCATTGCCACGATCATCCTTGTTCCGTCAAGGGTGCAGAGCACGGGTGACGAATAGGCCGAGCCGTCGCCTGTCCACCTCCACTTCTCCTCTCCAGTGTCTAGGTTATAAGCGACAATGGCGCCGTTTTCCTCTCCACCGAGCTGGACAATACACAGGCCATCGGTTACCAGCGGAGAGCATGAGGTGAAAAAGCGGGGCAACGCATCGGCAAAATCCTTCTTGCGCCACAGCACCTTGCCGGTGGCGGCGTCGATGCACGACAGCGTACCACGCACGCCATAGGTCACAACTTTACCGGCCATGACCGTCGGCGAACTTCTCGGCCCGGGGTGCCTTCCGGCAGGTCCTGTGGCTGGGCCAGACTCGTACTTGTCACGCCAAACCTCCTGCCCGGTTTCAGCATTAAGACAAACCACAATCTCGTCTGCCTGGTCGCGCGCGAACAGATAAACCTTGCCTCCGACCACTGCTGGCGACGCAAGACCGGGGCCAATATTGACCTTCCATTTTTGGTTAAGCGACGCCGGCCATGTTTGCGGAGCTTTGAATCCGTCGGCCTTGCCATCCCTGTTCGGGCCACGCCATTGCGGCCAGTCAGCGGCGTGGGCGAAAAAAAACCCCGTCCCAATGAAAAGTGCAAGGCCCGTGGTTAACACTGATTGGTGAAAATCTGTTTTCATGGCAATCCTGCTTTCCAAGCTGCGTTACGGTTATGCACCGTGCGAACCCGGCGCTTTTGGAATCGTTGTTAAGATACAAGTGACAAGCCACTGCCCGCAAGCCCAATCAATCTGAGACCAGACCCTGCTAACCCGGAAATCTCACCGGAATGAAGTTCTGCGTGCCTTGATCTGGTCAGGCGGTGAGATTTCCGGGCCAAGGAAACCCGCGCCCAAACGAAAGAATCTCAATTTCCAGACCGCGCACCGTGCTACCCGCCGGAGCCGATTTCGGCAACGCGACTACTGACAGTCTGTAGAGCATGTAACTACTTGTTAAGTTTGGCGCGGGTTTCCCAGAGCCCGCATATTCCTTGGTTGCTTGAAGACACCCGTTTCGCAGACTGCTCAGGGTATGAAATATGCGGGCTAACGATTGGCTAGCTGGCTGCGGCACAGTTCAATGCGCTGCTGAATTCTGGCTGCCTGCTCTTGTCGCCCGGCTGCGCGAGCCAGTTTGTAAGCCGTTTGAGCAGCTGCAAGCGCGTCTTCAAACTGGCCAAGATTGAAGTAGTTGCGGCTGAGCAGTTCGTGGTAATCCGGGAGTTGTGCGAGGCGGGGTTCGCCTTTGACTGCGCGATCGAAGCAGGCGGTTGTTGCGTGGGTTTCCCCAAGCCATGCGTTTGCCATGGCCATCAGATAATTGGCGCGGGGGTGTTCGGGTGCGTGTTTGAGCACAACCGATAGAACTGGCACGCAGTCGTGGTATCTTGCGACTCGGTAATAGGCTTCTGCCAGGGTAAAATGCATGTCGATTGCGTTGTACTGGCGGTCGAAACCGTTTGGCAGAAGCCGCACTGCAGCTTCAAGGTGCGGGATGGCATTTGTTACGTCTCCAGTCATTGCGAGCGCGAAGCCAAGGTCGTAGCGGGCAAAACCGTTTTCAGGTTCGAGTTCAACAGCTTTCCGACTGTGGGCGAGGGCTTCCTGGACCTGGGCCTTGACCCGGAACAACAGAAACCCAAGCCGTTGATGGGCCATTGCGTTGTTTGGATTGATTGACAGAGCTTTTCTGAACTTGGCGATCGCTTCGTCGGGCTCGCCTGCGCGGAAAAACTCATTCCCGGCACGAGTGTAAGAGTAATCGTCGAGGAACTGCTCGCGTATGCGTCTAATGCCGTCAGGCCGAAGCGCGACGAATTCAGGAATGTTGGCTGCGCGTTCAGGCGCAAGCATGTGTGCCAGCCAGACAGGCGGGCTCGCCACGCCTTCCGATGAAATCCGGCTCAGGTACAACTGCGTGTAATCAGAGTGCTCCTTCGAGGCAAAGACAAGCCACTTGCCGTCGGGTGACCAGCTATGCCATGAATTCATGCGGCCGAGGTTGCACGCCAAGCGGCGCGGTTCGCCCCCTTCAGCAGGTATGATGAAAAGGGCGCTGTCCGGCTGCAGGAGCATATAGTTGGAGGCTTGGCAAAAGACAATCCACCGCCCATCGGGGGAAAACTTCGGGAAATAGTTGCTTTTGCCATTGCCAGACGCCCCTTTGATTGGCTCAGGGACACCGCCCTTCCCTTCATTGAAAGGAATGCGGTAAAGATCGTATCGGAATTCTTTGCCGCGCTGCAAAAACTCTTCGCATTCTTCCGGTGTCAACAAAATGCTGCCGGTGTCGCGGAGTTTTTCCAGTTCCGTGGCGCGAGTGCGTGCAAGAACCACCCATTTGCCGTCCGGGCTCCACGTGGGATTGCTTTGGACGTAGGTGGGATCGTCGGCACCTGGCAGCGCAAAGAATTCGCGCGTTTGTCTGTCATAGACGGCAATTATTCCTTTCAGCGGGAAAAAAAGCTGCGAGAACGCAAGGTCTGGACGGGGAACAAACACTGACCGATCTTTGACAGTGCTGAGCACGTAGCGTCCATCTGGCGAAATCTGCGACAACAAACCAAATGTTTGTCGTCCGTCCTCGCGACGGTAATCGTTCCATGTGATGATGTCGCTCGTAGCGAGGCGCATTTCAGGTGCCGTCCGAGTTATTATGTAGGACGCCTTGCTGTTTGCGTAATCCACGTCCATCGCAAGAAACTGGCCGTCGCGAGTGAACGAATGGCAATTCCCGCAAACAGGCAGGTTTTCGAGCACGATCGGCGGCGGTCTCCCGGACTCGATCGATCCAAAGCGCCAGCGGATTTTCGACGGGTCTTTCACCGCATCTTTGAAGGGGAGATTCACTTCGCGGTAAAAAAGCGGGCTCTCAACCGCGTCGGCCGAGATTTGAACACGGACCGAAGAACAGCTTGCAGCACGTTGCGGATTGCCCCGAGACAGTCCCGCAATCACGATCTCGACATGCGAAGTTCCCGCTGCAGTCCTGATCGTGCGCCATATCGATTCCGGAGGACGGTACGGCGGAAGCACATTTTGAGCCGCCCATCTTTCGTTCCCGGCCTTAAATCCAACTGACCACGAATCAACGCCTTGCACGTTTGTTTTCCAAGTCACCACTGGGGCTGGCATATTGCGCGGAAACACTGCGCCGGCTATGGGATGCTGAACTTCTACGAGTGGTACACTGCCCTCCACGTCCAATGCCGGTGACCATTGATCGCGGCACGAACAAACCAAGAGTAGAACGGCAACCTGCGCAAGCCATCGAGCGCCTCGCTCGAGCCATGCTCGACATGCCTCAGACCGCTTCATTTCCGGAGCAAAGTAAATCTGTCCCCTGCCCGTTTGTCCACAGGCAAACGCGAACGGCAGGGCGCGCCATCGTTGGCGGGCCAAAGCTGTGACAGACAGTTTTGTCGTTTCTTCGCAAGCGCGGAACTCTAACGGCGATGGGTTGTCCCACACATCGGGCGATGCCACGCCTGCGGCCGTTAGAGTCCCGCCTTTAGGCGGCTTTGAAACGAGCATTCATCGAGCAGTAGTGCCGTTGCCTGTCAGGCGACTTCGGTTGCGGCTACGCCGGGCTGGGAAATCTCACCACCTGACCAGACCAAGACTCGAAAAGCTTCATTCCGGTGAGATTACCGGGCTACCGGGCTTTGTTACTCTGGTCCGGAATTCGCCGAATCACCCGGAGCGGGTGTTCCGCACGAATATTTGGGTACACTCCTTCGATGTGAGCCGGGTCGTAGTACTCCATTCCTACATAGAAAAACAGGGGAATCACCGGAACCTCATGTTCAACGAGGATTGACTCGGCCACGTAGAGTAAGTTCTGGCGATTTGCTGTGTTCGGCTCGCTGTTGGCCCGCCGAAGAGTCTCATCGTAAGTTTGATTCCGCCAGCCAGTGCGGTTGTTCGGGTTGTCGCTCAGGAACAGGTCCAAAAAAGTGTTCGGATCGTTGTAATCCCCTATCCAACTGCTACGGATCAGGTCGTAATCGAGCATCGCCTGGGCGCGCAGCCATGTTTTCCACTCCAGTTGGCGGAGTTCGACGTTAATCCCGAGCTCTTTCTGCCACATTTCACGCAGCTCAACACCAATCCGGCGATGGCTTTCCTGTGTGTTGTATGTGTACGTGAGCACTGGAAAACCGCGGCCGCCGGGGTAACCCGCCTCGGCCATCAGGCGGCGAGCAGCCTCTGGATCGTACGAGAGACCGGTTGGCGGCTGGTAAAGACGATCTCCATTTGCAATTCCAGGGGGTGAGATGCAGGAAGCGGGCATTTCCCCGCCTTTGGTAATTCGCTCGACAATTCGCCGCTTGTCGATTGTCATCGCCAATGCACGGCGCACGCGCGGATCGTCGTAAGGTTTTCGTGTGACGTTGATTCTCAAAAAGTACACCCCCAGTGACTGGTAAGTGTGAAAGTCTGGGCGTTTGATCAACACGTCCAACAAATCCGGCGGCACAAGTTCCTTGTCCCACACAATATCCACGGCACCGGAGGCATACAGATTGAGCGCAGTGGTTGGCGAAACACAGGAAATGAGATCTATCACTTCGTTCCGTGTGTTTGCAGCGTCCCAATAGTATGGGTTGCGCCGAATACGCACGCGATCGTTCACACGCCAGCTTTCGAGCGTATATGCGCCGCTTGCCATGAAAGGTCTTGCGTGCAGCCAGCGATCGCCGTGTTTCTCGATCATCTTGCGTGGCACAACCGAGTAAGGTTGAAAACTGCAAAGATCCAAAAAGAACGCTATGGGCATCTCCAACTCCACACGCAGATTCTGGTCATCGATTGCGCGCACACCAACCTGATTGAAATCTTTGAGCCTGCCGGTCGCATAAGCTTCCCCGTTCTTGATGTAGAAAAGCACCCCACAATATTCGCTCGCTGTCGAAGGCGAAAGGATGCGCTGCCACGACCACACAAAATCATGCGCGGTGATTGGCTCGCCGGTGGACCATTTGGCGTTGGTCCTGACGTGGAATGTGTAAACACGGCCGTCAGTACTGACGCTCCATCGGTCGGCCAAGCCAGGGATTGGCGCGGCAGTCACGGGATCAAACCTCGTCAATCCCTCGAAAAGCGCCATCGCGATCCGGCCTTCGGCCTGACCAGTAAGCAGGTGCGGATCGAGCGACTCGGGTTCGGCACCATTTATGATGACGAGGTCAGCTCTTGTCGCCTTGCGATCGCAGCCTTCCGCCACAATCAGCAGGCCGACAAACAACAAACGAACAGCACAACGCGGCGCGGCCCTAACCCAACGACCACAGCGCGACAAAAGCGTTCGTTGCAAGCTCGACGCTCCGCCGCGCCGCGCACTCCGCAGCGACTCCGTCGCCCCCGGCAAAGTGGATGTTTGACCAGAAACCAGATCCCTCGAAGTTAGGCGTCGCTTTGGATGTGAAGACTTGTGGCCGCTGCGAAGGTTTTCCAAAGCCACAGTGCAGAGCTCCCTGGCGATCGCGGCCAGAGAACTTCTGCAGAACTGCATGGTCAGACCTTAACGATTTGGCGCAGGGGACGAGCTGCCGGGATTGTTTGTGACCACCGGGAGCGGCGCTTCAACATTCGTAACGATCGTGGTGGCAGGCGCGGCAACGGTTCCTGTTGCGCCGGCTGCGGTCAGGTTGGAAGCCACACCCGGGAGGACCGGCAACGTCACAGCAGGCGGCAGCGTAGCGGGTGCAGGTGCCGGTGCCGTGGCCGATGCCTTTCTTTCGATCTCAGTTGAGATTATCCGCGCGCTCGTTTTTGCATGGTGGGTCCGCATCACCGAAAGCGTCAACGCAAGGACGAGGAAAATGCCCGCGGAGTATTTGGTGATCTTGCTCAACGCTGTGCCGGAGCCGGCACCGAACAAGGCGTCGGTGGCACCTGCGCCAAACGCGAGCCCTGCCCCCGCTTCCTTTTTCGGGAGCTGGATGAGAATCAACAGCATCAAAAACAGGCTGTCGATCACAAGCACCAGTGTCAGAAGGCCAATTGCTAATTCCATAATGCTCTTTCGCATTCAGGGGCGCACAACTGCACTGCGTTCCGCGGCCCCTTCGACAGTCAAATAGAGTTCTTAACGATGTCCGAGAAACTGCGCACTTCAAGTGACGCGCCTCCGACCAGCGCGCCATCGACGTCGGGCTGGCTCATCAGCTCGCGCGCGTTCGAGGGCTTGACGCTGCCACCGTACTGAATCCGAACGCGACGCGCCACGGTGTCTCCGAACTTTGTTGACAGCCACCGCCGTATGAATGCATGCGCCGCCTGCGCCTGCTCGGACGTTGCGTTCCGACCGGTTCCGATCGCCCACACGGGTTCATATGCGAGTATGGTTTCTTCCATCTGTTCCGGAGACAACCCTGCGAGAGAGCCCGTCAGTTGTTCTTCCAGAACGGCTTCGGTCCGGCCTGCCTCACGTTCCTGCAACGTCTCGCCGATGCATATGATCGGTTTGAGAGCCGCAGCATGTGCCGCAAGCGCCTTGCGAGCGATAAGGTCGTTGCTTTCCTTTTGGTACTGGCGTCGCTCTGAGTGGCCAAGAATAACGTACCGCACCGAAAACTCCTTGAGCATGACGGCGGCGATCTCGCCGGTGTATGCACCGACGGCATGTTCACTCATGTTCTGAGCGCCAAGCCGTATGTTCGAGTCAAGAATGGCCTTCGAGACTTCGCTCAACGCCGTGAACGGAGGGCAAACCACAATGTCCACTTCCTTCACATTGGCGAGCTCACGCTTGAGCCCGTTGACGAGGTCGAGTGCCTCGGCAACGGTCTTGTTCATCTTCCAATTGCCAGCAATGATTAATTTGCGGTCTTTGTTCATGCTAATTCAGCAAATTCCAAATGTTTTCTTACCGGTTATACGGCAGTTGGTTCAGGCTTTGTCGTTGAGCACAGCCACGCCCGGCAGAACTTTGCCCTCGAGAAACTCGAGGCTTGCACCTCCGCCAGTGCTCATGAAAGTGACCTTGGGGCCAAATCCGAGCTTGTTCAACGCTTTAACGCTGTCGCCGCCCCCAATGATGCTCTTTGCGCCACGCTCGGTCGCTTCGACGACTGCCTTTGCAATGTCGTTTGTTCCCTGGGCGAAAGTCTTGTTTTCGAACAGACCCATCGGTCCGTTCCAAAGGATGGTTCGCGCGCCCTTTATCACTTCCGAGTAAGCCCGCACTGTGGCCGGGCCAATGTCCAGACCGGCAAAACCGTCCGGGGTGTCAAGGGTCGAGTTCACCCGGACCTGTTGGTAGTCAATGACCGGCTTGCCCTTCTTGTCCAGCTTGTCTGTTTTGACCGGCACTGCAACGACATCATCAACCGGCAGCAAAAACTTCACGCCACGGCGTTCAGCTTCGGCCACCGCAGCTTTTGCAACGTCAATCTTGTCGGGCTCGACCAGTGACTTGCCGGTCTTGTGTCCCTGGGCAAGCCTGAACGTGTAAGCCATCGCACCACCGATCAACAATGCATCTGCCTTCTCCAGAAGCCGCTGGATCACCATGATCTTGTCAGACACCTTCGCGCCACCGAGGATTACGACGAACGGTTTGGCAGGGTTTTCAAGTTCGTGTCCAAGGTAATACAGTTCTTTCTCCATCAAAAGCCCTGCAACACACGGACCGCCGCGGCTGGCAACAACGCGGGCTGCCCCTTCGGTCGAGGCATGAGCACGGTGCGCAGACCCGAACGCATCGTTAACGTAAGCATCGGCTACACTCGCCAATCGCGCAGCAAACTGTGGATCGTTGGCTTCTTCCTCGGGATAAAACCTGACGTTTTCAAGGAGCAGTAAATCGCCATTCTGGAGGTTGGCTACTGTCTCCTCAACCTCGGCGCCCACGCAGTCGTCCACAAACTGAACCGGTCGTCCGGTTAACTCGGCCAGCCTCTGCGCCACTGGCGCCAAGGACAGCGACGAATCGCGTTTGCCTTTTGGGCGGCCAAGGTGTGATGCGAGAATGATGCGCGCACCCTGCTCTCTCAAAAGATTGAGTGTTGGCAGGGTCTCGCGGATACGGGTGTCATCGGTGATGACCACGCGACCGCCGGATTCCTCCAAAGGCACATTGTAATCAACACGGACAAGCACGCGCTTGCCCCGCAAATTCACGTCTCTAATTGTCAGTTTGGGCATTGTGCAAAACTCAAAGTTGAACCCACAGGATACCGAACTTCCGCTCGCAGTCAAAGGGAATTAAGACAGCCACAAAGCAAAAGCCCAAATCACATCCGCCCGCGGCCTCGCAGCCCCAAACCGGCCGCAGACTCCACAAATCTCCCAGCCGTAAGCCGCAGTCGGTGCGTCGGGCACAGGCTGAGCCGCCCGCGGAGGCCGAAAACCCGGCCATGCACGAAAAGGGGAAAGCCCCTCGCCACCCTTTCAGGCCCGCTCGATGTATTTGCCTGTGCGGGTGTCGATCCTGAGTTTTTCGCCTGTTTTAATGAAAAGGGGCACTTGAACAGTCAGACCGGTCTCAAGCGTCACGGTCTTTTGCACGTTTGTAGCTGAATCGCCTTTGACACCCTCGGGGGCGTCTGTGACGGTGAGCACGACCGACGACGGCAGTTCAATCTGAACGGCTTTGTCCTCGACAAAAGTCACTGTAACCGCTGTATTCTCAACGAGGTAATCCTTGGCTTCGCCCACGATTTCGGGGGCCAGTGTGACTGTTTCGAATGTTTCAGGGTCGGAGAAAACGTAATCTTCGCCGTCCTTGTAGCTGAACTCCATCTTCTTTGCCACCAGTGGCACAACATCGACCTTTTCAGTCGAGCTGAAGCGAACGTCCGAAGAGCGTCCAGAGCGCACGTTCCGGAGTGTGACCTGCACAAACGCGCGCAAGTTCCCCGGCGTCCGGTGTTGCGCGTCCAGAACGACGCACACTTCGCCGTTGTACATTATCGCCATCCCGCGTCTCAAATCATTTGCAGATGCCATAGTAAATCAAACAAAACTCGCCCATTCACCGGGCGAGACGTCAATTGAAACGCTGATAGTATCCCCCCTGAACGCTGCATTGCAAGCCCAAGAATTCACTTGTACCTGCCCGCCTCCAGCGCTGCGCGGTACATTTCAACGATGTTCTCCGGCGGCACATTGGCCAGAATATTGTGGACCTGCTGGAAGACAAAGCCACCACCGGGCTTGAGCGTTTTCACCTGGCCACTTACATGAGCACCGACTTCCTCTGGCGTGCCGCCAATGAGAACGCGTTGTGTGTCGCATCCGCCTCCCCAAAAGGTGATGTCTTTCCCAAAATCGCGCTTTAATCCCGCCGCTTCCATCCCTCTGCACGAAATCTGCACCGGGTTTATTGCGTCCAATCCGGCCTCGATCAGCCCCGGAAGCAGTTCGCGCACGCCACCACAGCAATGGAGCATTATCTTGATGTGCGGGGCCAACTGCTTGGCACGCTGCCACATCGCCTTCTCGCGCGGGAAAATAAACTCGCGGTACATCTTCGGCGACATTTGCGGTCCTGTTTGCATCCCAAGGTCGTCCCCGAAAAGAATGATATCAATGTATTGCCCCACCGCGCTCAGAAACCGATCAAGATTGGCCATGTGCATCTCGGTGACGCGGTCCAGAAACTTGTGCGCCTGTCCAGGTTCACCAGCAAGCAACATAAAGAAACGATCGTTCCGGTACAGAAATTGCCCCATCTCAAGAAGATTGCCGCCGAACAAGCCGATGATTGCCCGCTGAGTTTGAGATCGGAGCCGGCGCGCGCCCTCGCGAAGTAAATCCAGGCCGTCTGGGCCGGCCACTATCGGGCCCGGCGGCGAAGCAATCCCGGTCCACATGCTTTCTCCCAGGTAATCCTCGATGTGATCTATATCGTCTTTCTCAAAGAACGGCCACCATGTCTGCTCGAAATACAGGACGCCATCCGGCATCTGCGCAATAACACGCCCGCTCGGCGAGAGAACAACCCAACGGCCTTCTTCACGCCGGAGCCTGACCCACGCGGGCATCAATGCCGGACTCCCATCAGGCAATACCCATTCTTGCCAGTACTTGTCTTCAAGCGCGAACGCGCGTCCGAGTTCGATCGTGTCCACGGAAAACATTTCGAGCACATCCTCGTCCACGATGGCGATTTGCTGGACAGGATCGTAAACGCGCGGAAGTCGCGGCTCGAGGCCAAGATGTTTGCGGAGCCTTGCATAAGCGATGGCCGATATGCCAGACGATCTGTGGCCGGACAAATCGATCGGGACACGATCAGGCTCGATGTGGGCGATGGCGGAAAGCACCCTTTGACGAGAAGCTTGCGTTGTGTTAGCAGTCACAAGCACGGGCATTAGCCGCGATTTCAAACGTGGTCAAGCACGATCATTGGGGATTTGGTGCAGTTTGTCAGAACAAGCTACATTTGCCGGTTGTACGCGGCGATTCTTCGCCGCCCCCAGCCGGTCAAAGATCAGGCGGTGGGTTTGCGTGATTGAAGCGGGCGCACGATCGGTCATCGGATTGATGCGGCCGGGGACGGCCGCGCTCCTGGCGCCGTTGCCTTTTCCAGCGCGTGCAGGAGCGCGGGCATTCTTGCCCGCACCCAACCGGTCAAAGATCAGGCGCCGGGTTTGCATGATTGAAACAGGTGCAAGATCGGTCGTCGGGTTGATGCGGCCGGGGACGGCCGCGCTCCCGGCGCCGTTGCGTTTTCCAGCGCGTGCAGGAGTGCGGCGACTCTTCGCCGCACCAGGCCGGTCAA
>JAAYVR010000066.1 GCA_012517065.1 Verrucomicrobiota bacterium
CAACGTGATGACCGACCCTACGACCCGCTTGAATCACGCAAATACGGCGCCCGAACATTCACCGGCCGGAATGCCCAAACAACGTGTCTGTCCCCATATGGCCCCATTCGATCGCCTCGCTGACCCCAATGGTATCTCACCCGCTGCCGTGGATGCAGTGGGCGTTGGTAGGCGCGAAGCGTTTGGAGTGCGGCAGCTTGCTGCCGCTTTGCCTTATGCCCAAACAACGTGTCTGTCCCCATATCGGCATCCGAGGGGTTCCTCCGCAGGCTTCGGCAACCGCGGATTGGAACAAGGGGCAATTAGCAGGCCACGCCAAAATCCGGGGTCAAAACCCAAACAACGAGCCTGTCACTTTATCCGATGCACTCCCAAAGGCCGTACCGTCGTGGCCGCATTACTGGCTGCAAGAGAAGCAGATACAGAAAAAGTCACCAAACTCGCGGCGTGAAAACCTTCGGGAGTATGAAGGACTTTTCAATAATATATGGGGGTAGCGAAAGTAGCCTGCGAAGCAGAGGACTGCTGAATATTCAGAAATGCTCAGAAAGATGCAGGCCAAAGGGGCGGGGTTCTATTTGCCGGGACGCTTTGCCGGGACTTGCCACTGGGCATGCCAATAGAGTTGCCAAATCCGTTCCAGTCGGATGAACTCCCCGTGGCCGTCCACAAACCCCACATTGATCCCGCCCGGAAGATCGTTTTTCGGGTTAAAGGTTTTCACTGCAGCCGAGAGCGGAGCGCCATGGCGCGGTATTGTTACTCGGCACATTGTGCCATTGCCCTGGTAATCGTCGCCAGTAAACAGGTTCCGCGCAGGCAGTTCGTTGTATTCGGGCCACGTATCGACCCACACGGAATCTGCAATTAGAGGTGTCTGCGTGGGGTACTGAACCGATACATCACGCAAATAAAACTTCGGATCGTTCTTCGGGTGGAACGGATCGTCGCCGTTGTAAAACCACCCGTTAAAACAATAGCTTCCTTGGAACTCTTTCCCTGAAGTTCCAAAAGGCCACAACCAACTGCGGTTGACTCTGCCGCTGGTGGCGTGGTCCTTGCGCTGTGACAGTTTCATTTCGGGAGCAACCGGACAAACCCTTGCGCCATTGACGGCTGCGTAGTTGGTTGCCAGCAGCGACATCCAAAGGTCCCCGCCAGGATCGTTATACGTCAGGGATTTCCCAAAATCCTGCATGTACATGATCGCCGACAGCGTCAGTTGCTTGACGTTGCTTGTGCATTTGATGGCATGCGCCTTCGTTTTGGCGCGCCCAAGAGCCGGCAATAGCATCCCGGCCAGAATCGCGATTATGGCGATCACAACCAGCAGTTCGATCAGCGTAAACGCCTCGTCCTTTGCATTTGCACTCCGTGTTCTTTTCCTCCGCGTGTGACGTGCCAAATACGGGAATCGCATAACGGTATCCCTCGTATTCCTGCCGCCCAACAAGCCGTAGTCAAGGAAATATCCTTATCGGACAATCCCAGCGCGGGAATCTCACTGCCAGACCAGACCAAGACACCCAAACCTTCATTCCGATTAGAGTCGAAAGGTGGCGCGATGTGTCTAGGCCGGAGCCTATCGGTTGCCAAGGGACGAAATGGCCGCGGAGCGGTCACATTTTGGCGAGGTGAACAAAGCACCGAGGGCGGTTAGACCTGCTGGGCACTATGGAACCCCGTGCGGTCGGTCTGAGGCGGAGCCTCTCTAACGTGGCACGGGCTGTTTGTCCTTGACGTCGGGTTGAATCAGGAGCATAAGGTCCAAAGTCAAGATCGAGTTAAAACCAAACCAATCAGCCTACTATGAAAAAGAATAAGCCATGTGCCCTCGTTTTCGCATTCGTTTTTGGATGCATGTGTGTCCAAGGAGCGCCAATCCCCGGCCTCTATAATACCGGCGTGGACGACAACGGTGCTCCGCTTGGAAATGCTGCAATTGATTCACACTATAAACTGATTGAGAGTCCGGACGGCGATTATCCAGGGCCTGACACATATACGCTTGAAGCAGGTTGGCCGGTTGCGCCCGCTGGCCCATGGGTCGCCGATAGCTCGATCTCGCGCTGGATCGCGCCACGCGCACGGCAGAGCATCGGCAACGCTCCAGGCACGTACACATTCAGAACCACTTTCAATCTGACCGGGTTCGATCCCGCAAAAGCAAAGATCACCGGCAGGTGGACATCCGACAATAACGGCGTGGACATACTGCTGAACGGCGTCTCACTTGGCCTGGGACAAGGTGGCAACTTCGGCATTTTCTACGATTTCACCATTGACTACGGCTTTGTTGACGGAGTGAACACCCTGGATTTCGTGGTTTCCAATGCCGGCGATGCTGTTAACCCCATCGGACTCCGCGTCGAAATGGTTGGTACGGTCGAAATCGCCGGTGAACCTCCGCGTGTGGTTGTCGCCCCTGTGGGCGGCACTTACATCGTGGGTGACAGCGTGACTTTAAGTGTTATTGCCGACGGCACACCGCCGCTGTCCTACCAGTGGAAACTGAACGGTGTTGATGTCCCTGGCGCGACCGATCCCACACTCCAAATCGACGCTGTCACGGTTTCGCAGGACGGCGACTACACGGTGGTGGTGAAAAACAGCGTTGGCGAAGCCACCAGCCCCCCAGCCAAAGTCAATGTTCTCGAGCCAATCCCCGGACTTTACAACACCGGCGTGGACGACGACGGTTTTGTCATCTGGGACGGTTACGAAGACCCGCACTACAAATTGACCGTTAACCCTGACGACCCGTCTGTCACAGCCCCGATTGTCCAAGACTCCGGCTCTTTCCCGATCGTAAGTGGCCCGTGGGTTGCCAACTCGCTAACCTCGGTTTGGATCGGGCCGCGGTTTGAAACCAGCGCCGCCGCCCAAGGCGATTACATCTATGAACTCGAGATCGACCTCACCGGATTCAATCCCGCAACCGCGTTCATCACCGGCTATTGGGCAACCGATAACACTGGCGCAATCCTGATCAACGACGCCCCCACCGGCGCGATCAACAGCGGCAACTTCGATACCCTGTCTGCGTTCAGGCTCGAGAATTGTTTCTTTGCTGGCAAAAACAAGGTCCAGTTCAAGGTCAACAACGCAACACCAGGTTACACCGGCTTGCGCGTGCAGGGCATTCGCGGCGGTGCCAAACGAGGTGTGGTGGGCGATCAGCCGCGACTTATCTCACAACCAACCGGCGGTTTGTTCCTCACCGGGGAAAACGTCGAGCTGGCAGTGGTCGCCGACGGCGCCAAACCCCTGAATTACCAATGGCGCAAGAACAGCACAGCGCTCTCCGGCAAGACAGAACCCAAGTTGGCGCTCACAAACCTGACCCGCGCCGATGCGGGCGATTACGACGTCGTTGTGAGCAACTTCGCCGGCTCGATCACCAGCATCGTCGCAACAATCACAATCCTCGAGCGCGTCCCCAATGTGTTCAGCACCGGCGTTGATAACACCGGCACCGTCCTCGCCGACGGCGAAGTCGATCCCCACTACAAGATCATTGTCAATGCAACAGACCCAAGTTCACAGGATGCAATCGTTCACGATTCCACCGTCTTCCCGATCGTGGACGGCACTTGGGTCCGCAACAGTGAAAAATCGAAGTGGATCGCCCCGCTGCTCAACTCGGGCCAGGCCGCCGGCGGCGACTACGCCTACCGGACGACTTTCGATCTGACGGGCTTTGACCCGGCAACCGCGGTCCTGATGGGTTCATGGGCCACGGATAACCTCGGAACCGACATCATACTCAACGGTGTGAGCAAGGGTATCCAAAACGGAAACCAGTTCGCCACCCTGACGCCCTTCCAGATAACCTCCGGCTTTGTGGCGGGGTTGAACACAATCGACTTCCACATCAACAATGCCGACGCCGTCACGGGCTACACGGGACTCCGGGTCGAGAACATCCGCGTCGGCGCGCTGCCCGCGGCAGTCCAAACTCCGTCTCTTCAGATTCAGCGATCTGGCAATGCTGTGGTCATTTCATGGCCAGCCAGTGCCGCAGGCTTCAAGCTGGTAACATCGCCTGTGATCGGCACGGGTGCGACCTGGACGGACACCGGCGTCACGCCGACACAAAACGGGGACAGGCTCACTGTCACAATCACGCCAAGTGAGGCAGCAAGGTTCTATCAATTGAAGAACTGATTGACCTCTGCCGGGGTCGTTTTGTTTGACCCCGGGGACATTCTGCGGGCAATCTCAGCCCGGGTTATATGGGTTTTGCGGCTGAGTTTCGCCTGCTTGCTTTGACATGCTGTGTGAGCCTGTGCACGGCTCGCGCTGCAGTAATACCAGGATTGTTCGCCACCGGCGTGGACGACGCCGGTAATTTGTTGCCCGCCGGAGCTGTCGATCCACATTGGAAACTGGTCCAAAGCGCCGACCCGTCCGCCCGGGGACCAGACGCTTACGTGGTCAACGAAGGATGGCCAATACCGCCTTGGATCGCCAATGGCCCGAACTCGAAATGGATCGCCCCAAAAGCAGACCAGTCCAATGGTAACTCCCCCGGCGATTACACTTACCGCCTGACTTTCGACTTGACCGGGTTCGACCCCGGAACTGCCCAAGTCACCGGACGTTGGTCTTCTGACAACGCCGGCGCTCAGGTACGCATTAATGGCCAGGTCACAGGAATCACATACGACGGCAATTTCGGCGCTTTTTCAGCCGAGTTCGTCATCAGCTCCGGTTTCGTCGATGGCACCAACACAATCGAATTCGTCGTCAACAACGCCGGCGACGGAGTCAATCCCACCGGTTTCCGCGCCGAACTTCAAGGCACGGCCGACTACGTGGCGCCACCGGGCACACCACCACAGATCACGCGCCAGCCAGAATCAACCACCGTACCGTTTAAGGAGACCGCCGCATTCAACGTAAGCGTCTATGGAAGCCGGCCGCTGGCCTACCAATGGCGCCACGCAGGCCGGCCAATATCGGCCGCCACCAACGCCACCCTGCTTATACCATTCGCGAGCGTCGCCGACACCGGACTGTACGATGTTGTGGTGACAAATGCTTTCGGAATGGCAACAAGCGCCCCAGCCACGCTATCCCTCACTTTTCCCAATCCAAGCCAGATGCAGAGAGAACCTCCTGGTCCTTCGAGCCGCCGCACAGGCATTGTCATTACCGAAATAATGTACCATCCCGCGCCGCGCACCGATGGGCGCAACCTCGAGTTTATCGAACTTTACAATTCCAATCCGTTTTCCGAAGACCTCAGCGGATGGCGACTCACGGGCGAAATCGAATTCACCTTCCCCCAAGGCACCGTCCTCCCGGGCACGAATTACCTTGTCGCCGCTGCAAAAGCGGCCGACATCAAGGCCGTTTATGGCATCACAAACGCCGTCGGTAACTGGAACGGCAAACTCGCCAACGAAGGTGGCTTGCTGAAGCTCTGCAAAGCTTCCGGCGCTGTCCTGCTCGAAATCGATTATCAAAGCAAACCGCCATGGCCGCTCGCCGCCGCAGGCGCGGGCCATTCGCTTGTCCTGGTTCGACCGAGTTTTGGCGAAGGCGATCCCCGGGCATGGGCAGCAAGTGCAGCCTGTGGAGGATCACCGGGTGCCGAGGACCCGACTCTCACCCACCCGGCTGAGAATCTGGTCATCAGCGAGGTTCTTTCTGTGCCCGGGCAAGATCAAGCGCCATGGATCGAGTTGCATAACGCCGGAGCAAGGCCTGTGGACGCTTCGAATTGCATTCTCACCACAGACCCGGCAACTCAGGGATTCGTCATCCCCGCAGGAACCATTCTCGGCGGAAATGAATTCCTCGTTCTCGAGGAAACGCAGACCGGTCTGCGCCTGAACCGGGCCGGCGGGCGCCTTTTCCTGTTCAGTCCCGACCGGACACGCGTGCTCGATGCGGTGGAATTTGGCGCGTGCGACACGGGAATGAGCCAGGGCCGATCACCGTTCTGGCCCGGCGCACTCCGTGAACTGCAATCGCCAACGCCCAAATCACACAACGCCCCACCCCGCTTGCGCGATGTTGTCATAAGCGAAATCATGTTTCATCCACTGTCAGGCGATGACCGAGACGAGTTCATCGAACTCCATAATCGGGGGACCAACACAATCGATCTGAGCGGCTGGCGATTCGTTGATGGCATCGAGTTCGTGTTCCCGCCCGGCGCAACACTGCCCGCCGACGGTCGCGTCGTCGTCGTTCCCGACATCGACAGGTTCCGAGCAAGAAACCCCGACGTTCCCGAGTCGGCAGTTTTCGGCAATTTCAGCGGCGCCTTGTCGGATCGAGGCGAGCGCATCGCCCTTGCAAAACCGGTTTACCACCCCGGCAGCAACTTCCCTGTTTGGGGTGTCGCCGCCGAAGCCTTCTACCGCGACGCCGCGCCCGGCAGCCGCTGGGCCGACGGCGGCGGCAGCAGCCTCGAGTTGATCGACCTCAGAGCCGATCCACTCGACCCCGACAATTGGATCGACAGCGACGAAAGCGCCAAAGCCGACTGGACTTTGATCGAGGCAACGGGCGTGCTCGACCACGTTCACCCGGCGTTCCCGGCCACTGACCAATTGCAGGTGATGTTGCTCGGCGCCGGCGAAGCACTGCTCGATGCCGTCGATGTACGCATCATGTCAGGCCCAAACCTCATCGGCAACGGCCAGTTCGAACTGACAACTTCACCGTGGGTTTTTCAGGGCACACACAGATTGAGCCGCCGCGAGCCCAACCTGGGATTCAACAGCTCAAGCAGCCTCAGAATCGTCGCCACCGAACGCGGCGACCACGTCGCAAATCGCATCCGCGTCAGGCTTTCTTCGCAAATCTCAGCAAACCAGGTCGCCACAATCCGCGCCCGGGCCAAATGGCTCGCCGGACACCCCGAAATACTACTCCGCCTCAGAGGCGGCGGACTCGAAGCGTCGGGCCGCTTGATCACCCCGGATGCACCCGGTACCCCCGGCAAACCAAACAGCCGCACCACAACAAATGCCGGCCCAGCCATACGCGAAGTCATACACAGGCCAATCCTCCCGGCGCCTCAGCAGCCGGTCCGGGTGATGGCCCGCGTTTATGACCCGGACCGCGTTTCCACAGTCATCCTCCGTTTCCGCCGCGACCCAGGCCGCGACATCACTTCGGTCCCCATGGTAGATGATGGCTCGGGCTCCGATGAACTAGCCAACGACGGAATCTATACAGGAGCAATCCCCGGCCAAACCTCCAGCACCATCGTCGCATTTACAATCGAAGCTGCAGACGCTTCAACACCCAAGGCAACCACAGTCTTCCCCGCCCAACCGCAAACCCGCGAGTGCCTCATCCGATGGGGCGAACCAACTCCCAACAGCGCCTTCGGCTCCTACCGCATCTGGATCGCCAAAGAAGACCACGATTTCTGGGCAAACCGCGAAAAAATGAGCAATGAAGATGTCCCCGTGACTTTCGTGTACGGTTCCCACCGCGTCATCTACTCCGCCGGCGCCAGATACAGCGGCAGTTCTTACACAGCCCCCGGCTATAACTCTCCAACCGGTAACCTTTGCGGATACGACGTCACACTCCCAAAATTCGACCGATTCCTCGGTGATACACATATAACCCTCGACTGGCCCATACGCGACGACACCGACCAACGCGAGGCGCTCATGTACCGGCTTCTCGATTGGTTCGGACTGCCCAACATGTACCGACGTTACGTTCTCGTCTTCGTAAACGGCCTCCGCCGCGGTGTAATCTACGACGACGCACAACAGCCAGGCGCAGACACCGTCGAAGAATGGTTCCCAAACGATTCCGAAGGCACACTCTGGAAAACGGATTGCTGGAATGAATTCGATGACGCCGGCAACAGAATCGACCCGTGCATCCTCAACACCCTCGAAAACTTTGTCGCCGCCGACGGCTCAAAGAAAATCGCTCGCTACAGATGGAATTGGCGACCCCGCGCCGTCCGCCGCTCCGCAAACGATTTCACCGACCTCTTCGCCCTTGTGGACACCGTCAACACCAAATCAGATTACATCTCACGCGTCGAGTCCATCGTCGATCTGGACCACTGGATGCGCACTTTCGCCATGAACGACCTCGCATCCTTCTGGGACGCCTTCGGCAATCCCAACGCGAAAAACACTTTCCTTTACAAACCCAAACGCGATCGTTGGAAGTTAATGTCTTGGGACTTCGACGTCGGCCTCGGCGTTTTCAACGACCCCCCAAACGCTCCCCTCTTCGATGTCAACGACCCCACAATCGCCCGCATGTACCAAACACCCGCCATGGTCCGATTGTACTGGGCCGCCCTCGAAGAAGCCCTCGATACATGGTTCAACGTCGGCCAAGGTTCGCCTATCGATTCTTTCCTCGACTCGAGATACGCAGCCTTTCGCGCAGATGGCCTCGCACTGGCGTCCCCTGACTCAATCAAGTCTTGGATCACACAACGGCGCGCATTCCTCCTCAATCAACTCAAATCCGTGCGTGCCGATTTCGTCCTCACAAGCCCCCCAACCACAATCCCCACCAACCAAAATCCGCTTGTCCTCCGCGGCAAAGCCCCAGTCCGCATCCGCACTCTCACCGTTAATGGTGTCGAATACCCCGTCACATGGACAACCGTGACAAACTGGGAACTTCGAATACCGCTGAACCCGGGCGAAAACAAAATCTCAATCGCCGCCTACGACGCCCACGGACGCCCTGCCGGAACCATACCCGAACTCTCCGTAACGTACACCGGCACCCCAATGCCAATCCCCACCGTCCGCATCAACGAGTGGATGGCTTCAAACCGCAACCTCGTCGCTGATCCCGCTGACGGCGCGTTCGACGATTGGTTCGAGTTGTACAATCCCGGCAATGAACCTGTCCCGCTCGCAGGCTGGTTCCTCACCGATTCACTGGATCATCCGGCACGTTTCGTCATACCATCCGGATTCATCCTGCCACCGCGCGGATTCCTTATGGTCTGGGCCGATAACCAGCCTGAACAATCAATGTTCACCGGACAGTTACACACCAATTTCCAGCTCGAAAAGAACGGTGAAACAATCGCCTTGTTCTACGCCGATGGACGGCTGGTCGATGTGGTCCATTTCGACAGCCAGCCCGACAACGCTTCCCAAGGCAGATGGCCCGATGGCGCACCAGAACCGTTCTTCAGCTTGTGGCCACCAACACCCGCTGCCCCCAACTCCGCCGTGCCATCCACCTTGCCACACATCAGAATCGTCAGCGTTTCAATAACCCAGGCCGGTACCGTCGCCCTTACATGGTCCGCCTTGCCCGGCCGATTCTACGAAGTTTATGCGTGCGCCGATCTTGCCTCTCGAGACTGGCAGAAAGCTTCGCAAACAATCCAAAGCAACGGCGATACCGCAGGGTGGATTGATACCGCGCCAGACACGACCACACAGAGGTTCTATCTGATCAAATACGCCCTCGAACCGTAACCCTCGGACCGCGAGCCGTACCTCTCATGAAACCTTGCACAGGGTCGAACGCGCACTCCTGCGCTTTGCGCGTCCGCACAAAGTGAACGCTGGCCAAATCCCCCGCAGACACCCCGGCAAAACCGCTCAGTTCAACATCTCCTGCGCGAATTTGTTAACTGCTGCTCGCAAAGCCAGCATCGACCTCTTGAACACCGCCTTCGCCTGCGCAATGTCGGTCGTAAACAGCTCGATCGTCGCCCATACGTTGTCCGATACCGGAAACACCTTGGCAACCTTGATGCCCGCTGTGGCAGCCAACGCTGCTTTCTCAACTTTCACCCGTTCCGACTCACTCTCGATCGGCCAAAAGTTGGGAAAGACAATCCGGAAAAACCCGGTGTCCGTGTCGTCCAACACAACAAGATAAACCGCACCCTCGTACTTAAACACAATGTCCGAGTCTTCGTCAGTGGTCGCCGCATACCCCTCCGCCTGAAGGTAATCGCTGAAAGAACGCGCTCGTTCCGCTTTTGTCATTTATGTTCCTTTTCGTTCCTGTTCAAGGACCGTCATTCGAGTCTTCGCATTTCTGCACTCAGCACCAAGCAAAACACCCGCCTTGCCCAGCATCCGAAAACCCATGATGCACCCGAACCAACAAACACTCTCCTATCGCTGGCGTTTAGCAAGCCAAGAAAATGAATCTCTTTGACATAAATCCCTACAACGTGCAAAAGAGTCCCGTACAATTATGAACCCTTCCGTTAGCAAACTCATCTTGCCCGCGTTGATTGCATGTTCGCCATGCTTGCTCTCCGCCGCCGATTATCCGCAGTGGCGCGGCCCTCAAAGAAACGGTACATCCCCTGAAACCAACCTGCTCCAGGAATGGCCCGAAACCGGACCAAAACTGCTTTGGAAAATCACAAACCTTGGCTCTGGATACTCAGCCCCAGCCGTCAGCCGCGACCGCATATTCGTCCTTGCCAACGAAGGCATGGAAAACGAATTCGTGCTAGCCCTGTCCGCCGCCGACGGCCAACGCCTGTGGCAAACACGCTTGGGAAACGTCGGCAACCCAAAACAAGACCCAAACTTCCCCGCCGCACGATCCACCCCAACCGTCGAAGGTAACCTCCTTTGGGCGCTCGATTCAGACGGCGACCTCGCCTGCTTGGAATCCGCCACCGGCAAGATCCAATGGCACCGCAATCTCCGATCTGATTTCAGCGGCAAACCGGGAACGTGGGCTTACGCAGAATCCCCACTCATTGACGGTGACCTTGTCATTTGCACCCCGGGCGGACCCGAAGCCACAATCGTAGCCCTTAACAAGAAAACTGGAGAAACAGTCTGGAAATGCCCCTTGCCAGAAGCAGGTGACGCCGCCTACGCCTCTGTTATCCGTGCGGAAACCGGCGATCTCAAACAATACGTCCAGCTCCTTCAAAAAGGACTGTTCGGCGTCGAAGCTCGTACCGGGCGGCTCCTCTGGAAATACGCCAAGCCAACCAGTCGATTTGACGCCAACATCCCCACGCCTCTGTTCAGCGACGGCTGCATCTATGTAGCCTCCGCCGGTACAGGTGCCGGCGCAGTCCGCCTCGAAGTGAACTCAGGATCGGTGGAAGTGCGCGAGTTGTATTTCGGTCCGCGGTTCCCAACCGCAATCGGTGGAGTCGTTAAACACGGCGATTACCTTTACGGCACAACTGACCAGTCATTGGTTTGCCTCGAGTTTCTCACCGGCCAGGTAAAATGGCAGGAACGCGCTCTGGGTGCCGCATCAATTTGCCTCGCAGACAACAGACTTTACCTGCATGGCGAAAACGGCGAGGTCGCTCTGGTCGAACCTTCACCAAACTCCTACACGCTCAAGGGCCGGTTTGCTCCTCCCGACCAGCCAAAGAAAAAGAATCAGATGGAAAAAGCTTGGGCCTATCCCGTCGTCGCCGACGGTCGCCTTTACATTCGGGACCACAACGTCCTCTGGTGCTACGACGTCCGGCGGACCAGCTCCCAATAATCACCAAAACCGTTCGGCTACTGCCAACGACATCACCCAACTGCCCCCGGAACTGTCGCGCACAGGCACGTTGATCACGCCACAAACAACGTGTCTGTCCCCATATAGCCCCATTCGATCCCGCCGCTGATGCCAATGGTTTCTGACGCACCGCCGCGGATGCAGTGTGGGCGTTGGCATGCGCGAAGCGCTTGGAGTGCGGCGGCTTGCCGCCGCTTTGTTTCTGTGCCTAAACAACGTGCCTGTCCCCATATCGGCACCTACACCAAGGGGCGACCAGCGCCGCTCCGAGCCAACAACGTGTCTGTCCCCATATTTCCCCGCGCCCCCGCGGATGCAGCGGGCGTTGGCAGGCGCGAAGCGTTTGGAGTGCGGCAGCTTGCTGCCGCTTTGTCTTATGCACAAACAACGTGTCTGTCCCCATATAGCCCCATTCGATCCC
>JAAYVR010000067.1 GCA_012517065.1 Verrucomicrobiota bacterium
ACTTCCTGATCCCGCCGCACAAGAGTTCCTCGGACCAGAATTTGGCCTGATACCAACTCTCCAAAACTTTGTCTCAATACCAACGGTTTATGCGCGGAAAACTCGTCGTGGTGGGTCAGGAAGGGTTCAGCGCTTTTTCCGCGACGTCATGGGGTCTGAGAATAAAAGGGCGCACAACGCGCCGCATGCCTTGTCGGTCTATTGCGCAGCCTTGCCAATCGAAGCTGTCATGCCCGCATCGCCGTTGTCCCAACCGCCGCCAAGTGCCGCGTACAATCGAACGCGGCTTGCCAGTTCGGCAAAGCGCAGTGAAACAAGCCCCTGTTGAGCTGCGAAGAGAGAACGCTGCGCGTCCAAGACAGTTAGGTAGCTGTCGATTCCCTTCTCGTAGCGCGAGAGTGCGACTTTGTAGGTTGCAGACAGGTTATCTGTGAGGGCCTGTTGCGCGGCGAGCTGTTCGCCCACCGTGCCGCGCGCCGCAAGGGCGTCGGCCACTTCGCGGAAGGCGTTCTGGATTGCCCGTTCGTACTGTGTCACGGCAAGTTTCTGTTGGACCTTGCTGGCCTTGAGTGCGGACCATGTGCGGGCGTCAAAGATTGGCATGACCAGTTGAGGGGCATAGCTCCAAGTGCCAGTGCCCGAGCTGAAAAGACGGTCAAGCTCGTCGCTTGCGGTCCCCAACGTGCTTGTGAGAGAAATCCTCGGGAAGAACGCTGCACGTGCTGCACCTATGTCCGCATTGGCGGCCTTGAGGGCGCCCTCGGCCTGTAACACGTCTGGCCGCCGCAGCAACACTTCAGAGGGCAACCCGGGAGAAACGTCGCTGAGCGAACCCACCTGCCCAAGGTTTGCGGGCAGCAGCTCAGCCGGAAGCCGGCAGCCTGCAAGCAAAGTGAGCGCGTTTTCGTCCTGTGCCACAAGCTGAGTGTAGCGGGCCACTTCTCTCCTGGCGGATTCGACGGGTGTCTGCGCCTGGCGAAGGTCTAATTCGGTGGCGACGCCTGCCGCGTACTGTTTGCGGACGAGTTCATAGGCAGCTTGCTGGGCGTTGAGAGTCTCCCGTGCGAGGGCGAGGCCCTCGCGGTCAGCCGCAAGGGCCAGATACGCATTCGCGACTCCGGATATGAGGAGCACCTGGGCGCTCCTTCGAGCCTGTTCGGTGGCGAGATACTTTTCGAGCGCCTCGTCTTTGAGACTCCGGATTCGGCCGAAAAAGTCTATTTCCCAGGAAAAGACACCGAGGTTGGCGTCGTAACGTTCTGTTGTTCTAGGCATGCCCGGCTGGGTAAGGTCAGCCGACGCTCTTTGTTTGGCGGCGCCGGCTGTTGCGTTCAGGGCAGGATAGAGTTGGTCGCGTTGGATGCCATAAAGCGCCCGGGCGAACTCGACGTTCAGAGCAGCGAGACGGAGGTCGCGATTGTTTGTCAAAGCGATGCTAATAATCTGCTGCAACTTTGGGTCGGCAAAAAAGTCCTGCCAGTTCAGGTCGGGCGCAAAGGGCGCGTTGGTGGCGGTGGCTTTTTCGTACGCGGAACCGGTCGGCCACTGGCCCGGGATGGGCGCAGCGGGCCTGGCATATTTGGGGGCCATGGTGCAGCCGCTGATCAAGACAACCAGCGGAACAGCGGCCACAATTGGCAGTATCCAGCTCAGGGGTGCGGTCTGTGCCACGATTGTTCGGCACGACGCCGAACCCGGCTCGGTCGATGCGTGTGCTGCCTGTTTGGATTGTGTAAGTCTGTTCATGAGAAGGGAAAACTTATTCATGGCCTTGCCCTCCAGTGGAACTATTCGCCGCAGAGGCAGTTGCCGGCTGCGTATTGCGTTTTCCAAAAGTTCTTTCGATTACCACGTAGAACAGCGGAGCGAACAGGATAACCAGCATGGTGCCGGTGATCATGCCGCCGAGAACGGATGTGCCGATGGCATTCATTGCGCCGGCGCCGGCGCCGCCTGCCAGTGCCAACGGCAAAACGCCGCCGCCGAAGGCCAGCGAGGTCATGACAATCGGCCGAAACCGCAGACGTGTGCCTTCGAGCGTGGCATCGAGCAAGTTCATTCCCTGTTCGACGCGCAGTTTGGCGAACTGGACGATTAGGATTGCGTTCTTGGTCGTCAGACCAAGAGTGGTCAGAAGACCGATCTGGAAATAGACGTCGTTGGGCAGGCCGCGGAGTGTCGATGCAATAACACCGCCGATGGCGCCCAGCGGCAGCACGAGCAGGATTGCGATCGGGATTGGCCAGCTCTCATAAAGCGCCGCAAGGCACAGGAAAATCACCAGCACGGAGAAAGCGTAGAGTGGGGCGGTTTGTGCCTTTGCCATGCGTTCCTGGTAAGAAACGCCGGTGTAATCGTAGCCGATGCCCTGGGGCAGTTTGGCGACAATTTCCTCGAAAGCGCGCATGGCCTCGCCCGTGCTGCGCCCCGGTGCCGGTTCGCCCTGGATGTTCAGGCTGGGGAAACCGTTGAAGCGCTCCAAACGCGGCGAGCCCGTTGTCCAGTGCGTCGAGGCAAACGACGAAAACGGCACCATTTTGCCCGCTCTGTTGCGGACGTAGATTTTCTCAAGGTCGCTTGGCAGGCGCCGGAATGGTGCATCGGCCTGGACATAGACACGCTTGACGCGCCCGCCTTGGACGAAATTGTTGACGTAATAGCCGCCAAAAGCCGCCGAGAGCGCATTGTGGATCGAGCTGAGAGGCAGGCCCAACGCGCCGGCTTTTTCCCAGTCCACATCCACGCGCAATTCTGGCACGTCTTCCATGCCGTTGGGGCGGACGTTGACCAAACGTTTGTCCTGCATGGCCATGCCAAGAAACATGTTACGGGCAGCCATGAGAGCCTGGTGCCCCAGCCCGCCCCGGTCAACCAACTGGAAATCGACACCGCGGGCTGTTCCCAACTCGACCACCGGCGGCGGCGGGAACGAGTAAACCATCGCCTTGCGCATTCGGGCAAAGGCCATCATAGCGCGGCCTGCCACTGCCTTGACTCGCAGGTCGGGACGGTCGCGCAGTTTCCAGTCCTTCATTTTTACGAAGACCATGCCGTTGTTCTGGGCTCGGCCGGCGAAGCCCATTCCAGCAACGGTCATGCAAGATTCCACAGCGTCTTTTTCGTTCTCCATGAAGTGGGTTCGGACTTCATCCGCGACAGTCTGGGTTTGTTCCAGCGTTGCGCCGGTGGGGAGCATGATTTGGGCGAGCAAAATACCCTGGTCTTCATCCGGTAGGAACGATGTGGGCATCCGCGTGAACAGGAAACCAAGTCCAGCCACGATAATCACAAAAACCAGCGCGTACCGCAACCGTCGAACCAGAGCGTGGCCGACCAATTTCACAGCGGCGGCGCGCACGGCGAAGAACACACGGTCAAACCAGACAAAGAACGGGCGCAAAAACCAGATCGCAGCTTCGGCAGGTTCGTGTCCCTTGGGCACGGGCCTGAGCATCGTTGCGCACAACACCGGCGTCAGGATCAATGCCACCAGCACCGACAGCAACATTGCCGACGCGATTGTGATTGAAAACTGGCGGTAGATGACGCCGGTCGAGCCACCAAAGAAAGCCATCGGGCCAAACACCGCCGCCAAGACCAGCCCGATTCCGATCAGCGCGCTGGTGATCTGGTCCATGGACTTGGCCGTGGCTTCGCGCGGCGAAATGCCTTCCTCGGTCATGATCCGCTCGACGTTCTCGACCACCACGATTGCGTCGTCCACCAACAACCCGATGGCCAGCACCATGGCGAACATGGTCAGCATGTTGATCGAGAACCCGAACGCCCCAAGGACCGCGAACGTGCCGAGGATAACCACGGGCACAGCGATTGTCGGGATAAGCGTGGCGCGAATGTTGCCCATGAACAGCCACATCACAAGGAACACCAGCAACACCGCCTCGAAAAGTGTTTTGACCACTTCGTTGATGGCCACCTTCACGAACGGTGTGGTGTCATAAGGATAAACCACTTTCATGCCCTTGGGGAAATAGCGGCTCATCTCGGCCAGCTTGGATTTGATGGCATCGGCCGTGTCGAGTGCGTTGGCGCCGGGCGCCTGGCGGATGGCCAGACCCGCCGAGGGTCGGCCGTTGTGAAACACCTGGACATCGTAGAACTCGGTCCCCAATTCGGTCCGGCCCACGTCGCGAACCCGCACCACTGAACCGTCCGGATTGGTGCGGATGGGAATGGCTGCGAATTCGTCGGGCGTTTTGAGCAGGTTTTGGACGATGATCGAGACGTTGAGCCGTTGGCCGGGCACGGCTGGCGCACCGCCGAGCTGGCCCGCAGAAACTTCGACGTTGTAAGTTCTAAGGGCCAGAATCACATCCTCGATGGTCAGGTTGTAATCGGTGAGTTTGTCCGGGTTCAGCCACACCCGCATCGCATACTGCGAACCGAAGGTCATTACTTCGCCCACGCCAGGCACGCGCGCCAATACTTTTTCGAGGTTGGACTGGGCATAATCGCGCAGGTCGTTCCCGTCCATGCTTCCGTCCTCCGAAACAAGCCCTACGATGAGGAGGAAGTTGCGCGTGGATTTGCTGACCATGACGCCGGCGCGCTGCACCACTTCCGGCAGACTCGCCATCGCCAGTTGCAGTTTGTTTTGCACCTTGGCCCATGCAATGTCCGGATCCGTGCCCGGCCTGAAAGTCAACTCAATCCGAGACGCCCCCGCCGAATCGCTCGTGGCAGACAGGTAAATCATGTCATCAAACCCGGTCATCTTTTGTTCGATGATCTGGGTGACGCTGTTTTCGACCGTCTCTGCCGATGCGCCCGGATAAAACGTGTCGATGGCGATCGAGGGCGGCGCGATTGGAGGATACTGCGAGATGGGCAGGTTATAGATGGCCAATCCACCAAGCACCATCATCACGATGGCGATTACCCACGCAAAGACCGGTCGCTTGAGAAAGAAACGCGATAGCATGGTGGTCCTCCATTACTTGGCTTTGGGCGTTGCAGCCGGTGTTTGACCGGGCGGCATTTGGCCAGACGGCATCCCTTTGCCGGCCGACATGCCTTGACCTGGCGCACCTGCTGGTGGACCTTCCCTGACCGGCATGCCGGGCCTCAGACGTTGCAGGCCTTCGACGATCACGCGGTCACCGGGCGCAAGGCCACTTGCCACAAGCCATTTGTCCCCGATCGCGCGCTCGAGCACCAGCGGCCGAGCCTGCGCCTTGCTCTCGCCATCCAGAATCAACACATACGGGTTCCCCTTCGGGTCGCGCAACACCGCTTGCTGAGGAATCAGAATGGCCTTCTCATTGATGCCCTCCTTGACCAACGCCCGAACAAACATGCCCGGCAGCAGAACAGTTTTCGGGTTCGGGAACACCATGCGCAGAATCACCGTGGCCGTGGTGGGGTCCACTGACACATCCCGGAATTGGAGTGTGCCTTCGAGCTCATACCGAGTGTCGTCATCCAACAGCAGTTGCACGGCGTTCTGATCGTTGCCGCCGCGGGCCAGCCGGCCTTCCGCCAGCCGCTTTTGCAGCCGGAGCAATTCAGCAGTGGATTGCGGCGCGTCCACATAGATCGGGTCCAGTTGCTGCACCACAGCCAAAGGCACAGGTTGATAAGCCGTCACAATGGCGCCATCGGTCACGCTGGATTTGCCTATGCGACCTGAGATGGGCGAGGTGATCTTGGTGTAACCAAGGTTGATGCGCGCCGTTTCCACCGCAGCTTTCCAGTATTGGATTTCGGCTTCGGCCTGGCGCAGGGCCGAAGACGCGTCGTCATAGGCCTGTTGGCTGACGGCCCTCTCGGCGACCAGTTGCCTGAACCGTTCTTCGCGGGCGCGAATTGCCGGCAGGTTCGCTTCAGCCCGGCCAAGGGCGGCAAGAGCGTTGTCGAGTGCAGCTTGGAACGGAGCGGGATCGATCTGATACAGCACCTGGCCGGCTTTCACTTCCGAACCTTCCTCGAAAAGCCGTTTCAGAATCAGGCCGCTGACCTGCGGCCGGATTTCGGCGATCAGGTATGGCGACGTGCGCCCGGGAAGCTCGGTCGTCAAAACAACCTGCTGTTGTGTAACCGTGACCGCCACAACTTCCGGCACCATGCCGCCCATCATCGCGGCAGCACCGCCGGGAGGGCCGCCGCCGGGTGGTTTGCCGCATCCCACCAGCGCCAGCCCGAAAGCAGCCGCTGCCAATAACCCGACAGCGTTTTTTGCGCCTGTTGTTCTCATTGGGAGTTCTCTCCTGAGTATTGAATCACTGTTCATTTTGTCCAAAACCTGTTCTCTGGCCGCCGCGAAATGGCCAATACCATCCGCGTCCCGCCGTGATAAAGCAAGTCCTCTGAAAGCTGGCAGTTTGTCCGCACCTGGCATAGTCCTCGTCCCGAATTCTATCCCGTTTTATTTCTCCTTGCGCTTGTGTGTCCGTTCCGACGAACACCGTTCGCCCGCTTTGAAGCATGGTTCTCAGCCCGGCCCGGCGCCGCCCCGTGCAAAAACACTTCCACGAGGGTTTCCGCCACCGTTCGATTCAGCGGTTGATCCGGTTGCAACACATGCAACAAAACGTGCAAATGCATCAACCCAGCAAATCCCATCGCAAGAGCCCTGGTGTCAAATCGCCGCGTCAACTCGCCGTTTTCCTGGCCGCGCCTGATCAAATCTTCCAAAAACAAATAGCTCTTGAACCCCTTCTGGAAGCACTCGGCTTCAGCCGGAACCTCTCCGGATGCAGCCACCGCACTCGCAAAAGCAAGGCGCATCAGTTCCCGGTTCGCCGAGGCGAACTCGAACATTGTTATCGCGATTTCTCGCAACTGGCCGGCAAGGGTGGTGGCGCGAGCAACAGCCTCGCGCATCAAACGCAGCCGTTCTTCAGCCGCCCAATCCACGAGCGCCCGATAAAGGCCCGCCTTGCTGCCGAAATAATAGTACAGCACTGGCCGCGAAACCCGTGCCGTGGTGACGATGTCACTCACCGAGGTTCCGGCATAACCCTTTCGTGCGAACCATTTCAGGGCCGCCTGCAAGATGTGTTGGCGCGTGTCAGCCTCACCGTGCATAAAAATCTACCGAACGGTAGGTCTAGACTGACACCCTGTCAAGCGATTTTTTTTTGTGCCGGGGATTTGGCACTGGGCAATCCCTTTTGCGCTCGATCGCCGGAGCGTCCTCATTGCAGCGCCGCAGCAAATGGCACTGACCTCACTGTTCCAAAAGTGTATGTGCATCTGCATTCTGTGTTTCATTTCGTTCGAATCTGTGCGCCACGGTGAACCTGTGAGGAATGCTTCGCCATGGAACGAAGCGGTCGCGGAGCCTCGCCAAGGTTCATAACGCCGGCTGCCGGTGTTGCGTGGAAACGGGATTGATGGTTTTCTTTCGGCGTTACATGCGACTGAGCATCTCAAACCCCGGAGTTGAGCTGCAGGCATGGTTGGTTCTGAGTCGGGTGGCTGCACTGCCAACGGTTTGGTCCAACTGCCTGGCTGCTTGGGTTCTCAGCGGGGGCGGGTCTGCGACACGCATGGTTGGCCTTACACTGGGCGCCAGCCTGTTGTACGTCGGCGCCGCGTGGTTGAATGACTTCTTCGATGCCGAATTCGATCGCCAGCGCCGGCTCGCGCGTCCACTGGTTTCAGGTTGGATTGCGCATGACGCCGTGGGGAAACTCGGTGCGCTTTGGTTGGTTCTTGGGGCGGTGCTATTGGTCGTCAGTGGCGCGCATCTTGCGCCCGTTTTTCTTGTTCTGACGCTGGCCATGCTGTACGACCGGTTTCATAATGTCACGAAGCTGTCGCCGGTGTTGCTGGGATTGTGCCGATTCTTTCTGTACGTCGCGGTGGCGTCGGCGGCGCCTCGCGGTGTGACCGGTTTTCTGTTGTGGTGCGGCATAGCGCTTGGGGCATATGTTGGAGCGACCGGTCACGTCGCACAAAACAGCGCCGCACGCGACCTGATTCAGCGCTGGCCATTATTCCTGCTGGGCGCGCCGGTTGTTCTGGCGCTGCTTGCCAATCGCGGTGAATACCAACAACCCGCCATATGGTTGAGCTTCGTTTTGGCCCTTTGGGTACTCCCTTGTTTGCGGCACGCATTGCGCGGGGAAAACAGCAACAGAAAACTCACCGTGTCCGGATTGACGGCAGGGATTGTATTGGTTGACCTCCTGGCCACTGGCGGCGAATCGCCAACGACAATAGTGATTTTTGGTCTGCTGTTTGTCCTGTGCCTTGCGTTGCAGCGGTACGCGCCGGACACCTGAACCTAACCCGGAAATCTCACCAACCACCCCCTCCGGATTCACCCATGCTTTCGCTCCGGCGAAAACAACGTGTCTGTCCCCATATCTTCATGCGCGGGGTTCCCCGCAGACTTTGGCCAATAACGTGCCTGGATAACCTGCCTGGCACTTCGTCGGAAACAACGAGCCTGGCACCCTATTTGGGTCCACACCCAAACCACGAGCCTTGCACACTGCATCAACTTGGGCGGGCGACGCAGCATTGACTCGCCGACAAATACTGACCATCCTCACCAGCGCGAATGGTCGAGCAAACAGCGACAATCATCTCGAACCGATGTGAGACGGGCCTCTATTTCCGCCTGGTGCTGCATGCACCGGCAATCGCCCCGAACGTCCAGCCGGGTCAGTTCGTCCACATCCGGATTCCGTCTCTCAAGGATGCCCTGCTCCGGCGTCCGTTCAGTGTTTTTGACACCGGCCAAGAAACCATTTCGATCTTGTACAAGGTCGTAGGCAAAGGAACCGTCGCATTGGCTCGCATGCGCGAGAACGAAGACCTGAGCCTGCTGGGGCCACTCGGTCACGGGTTCACAATCCCAACCGCCAACAGTGAATTCCCACTGCTCGTGGCGGGTGGTTACGGAATGGCCGCTTTGTACCTTCTTGCCAAGCAATCAACGCAGAAAGGAATCGTTTTCGCAGGCGCGCGCGAGCGAAACGACATTCTGTGCGAAGCTGAGTTCCGTGCTCTCGGATGGGATGTGCGAGTGGCGACCGAGGACGGAAGTTACGGCGAACGCGGCCTTGTGACACAACCGCTGAGGACCGAATTGGAACGACAGGCGGAAGGGCGCAAACTGTTCGCGTGCGGTCCCACGCCGATGTTGGAAGCCGTGTCGAAACTGGCAGAAGAGTTTGGCGTGGGCGCCGAAGTGTCGCTTGATCAACACTTGTGCTGTGGAGTCGGGGCTTGCTTGACCTGTGTCGTGCCGGTCAAGACATCTGACGGCTGGGAATACCAACGCGCCTGCACGGAAGGGCCGGTGTTCGACGCCCGAAAAATACTGTGGGAGGCGGGGCTGTGAATCTCTCTGTAAAGATAGGCAGGCTGACACTACAGAATCCCGTCACCGTGGCCTCCGGCACGTTCGGTTACGGTGCCGAATACGCGCGGTTGATCGATTTGAACCAGCTCGGGGCTGTCACAGTAAAAGGCATTCGGGTCTGCCCCGTGCGGGGAAATCCTACGCCACGCACTTTCGAGGTCACAAGCGGGCTCCTCAATGCCATCGGTCTGCAGGGGCCGGGTGTGGACGCGTTCATTAAGAAGTACTGGCCTTTCTTGAGAGAACTGAAGGTCCCAACCATCGTCAACATTTGGGGCACGACCGTGGACGAGTACGTCGAGGTGACGCGCCGACTCAGCGAGCTGGAAGGATTGGGCGCAATCGAAATCAACGTTTCGTGTCCGAACGTCAACGGCGACGGCACCGCGTTTGGGACCGATTTGAATCTGCTGGGTGAGATCGTGTCTGCGTGCCGCCGTGCAACGTCGCTGACCCTGATAACAAAGCTCAGCCCGAACGTCTCGAGCATAGTGCCTTATGCCAAAGCCGCCGAACAAGCCGGCAGCGATGCGCTGTCGATCATGAACAGCTACCCTGCCATGGCGATCGATCCTGAAACGCGCCGGCCGCGGCTGGGGAATGTCACCGGCGGATTGAGCGGTCCGTGCATCAAACCCATCGCCGTGAAATTGGTTTTCGATGCTGCGCGCGCGGTCCGAATCCCGATCATCGGCATAGGCGGGATTCAAGATGCATCCGACGCGCTCGAATTCATCATTGCCGGCGCCACGGCAGTTGCAATTGGCACGGCCAACTTCTATGAACCGCAGACAGCGTTGCGGGTGGTAGAAGGACTGCGCGAATACCTCAAGAACCACCAGATCGAAGACATCAACGACCTGATCGGCAGCGTCCGGATTGAAAGAAAAAGCTCCTGCTGAGAATCGGCCGGCTGGTGGTTATTGACGAGAACTCTTCTGGAGAAACCGGCGGCACCAAGTCCTCACCCTGCACCGGAATACGGAGAGCCCAAGGTCCGGGTACTTTGGCGCGATCCTGCTTGAGAAAAGTTGCCGCACTTTGTTCTCGAACTCCGACTCGGCTTCCCTTGCTTTAGCGGAGAGCGGATCGAGAGCGAATTCGAATCTATCAAACAAGTCAGCCAGCTCCTCTAACTCGGATCTGGAAACAAGCCGTTCGGGATCGCCGACCTCTTCTCGCATTCGATCTCCTCCTGCACTGCTTGCAGCCGTTTGTCAGCGGCCAGCTTGTAATCAAGCACACGATCGTAAAGTTGCGCTGTGCCGCAGTGGGGATACTTGTTCTTGAGACTGCGCAATTCCTCGAGAGCCAACTGGCAAAACTGGCTCATTTGCTCCCACACTTCGGCCACCTCGGAAAGATCGCCTCCCTTCTTTCGTGCTACAACTGCAGCGATTTTGTAGCACTGAATGACGGCGCCTTCGAGCAATTGGACTTGTTGGCCAAAGGCCTCACAAGCACCGTCCTGATCCACACTCTCGAATGAGTCGCCAATCTCCCGCAATTTGCTGATTTCAGGTCGGTTGATTCTCAAAATATCCTCGAACTCAAGGCATGCCTTCATACAGACCGTATATTAGCCGGTGTGGGCTGTGAATGCAACCTCGCCCACACCGGCCCCAAGAATGCGTGAGTGTTTGGAAGCGGCTGTTATTTGCCAGCCTTGAACATCGAACCACCGTAACGCGCTTTCTTGCCCAGCTCCGCCTCGATCTCGAGCAGCCTGTTGTACTTGGCAATGCGTTCAGAACGGCAAAGCGAGCCTGTCTTTATTTGACCGGCGTTTGTGCCAACGGCAAGGTCGGCAATAAACGCGTCTTCGGTTTCGCCAGACCGGTGCGAGATCACGGCGTTGTAACCGGCCTTCGCCGCCATCGCGATTGTCTCGAGGGTCTCGGTCACCGTGCCAATCTGGTTCAGCTTCACGAGGATCGCATTCCCAACACCGTCACGTATGCCATCGGCGAAAATCTTCGGGTTCGTGACAAAAACGTCGTCGCCGACAAGCTGCAGCTTCTTGCCGAGGGCCTTTGTCAGCCCCAGCCACCCCTCTTTATCCTGCTCGGCCATGCCGTCTTCGATCGACACGATCGGGTATTTGTCGGCCCACTTGGTCCACAAAGCGATCATTGCTTTTGCGGTCTTTTTGCCGCCGCCCGATTTGTGCAGCACGTACACGCCGTCTTCGTAGAACTCGCTGGCGGCTGGATCGAGCGCAATCGCAATGTCTTTGCCCGGAACATAACCGGCTTCGGCTATTGCCTTGACGATGACCTCGACGGCCTGGGTGTTGTCCTTGAGGTTCGGGGCAAACCCACCTTCGTCGCCAACCGATGTCACAAGACCGCGTTTTTGGAGAATCTTCTTCAGCGTGTGGAATGTCTCAGCACCGTAACGGAGCGCTTCTGCGAACGTTGGCGCGCCGATCGGGAAGAGCATGAACTCCTGAAAATCAACGTTGTTTGTCGCGTGCGCGCCGCCGTTGATCACGTTCATCATTGGCGCCGGCAGCACGTATGGACCGCGCTCTTTTGCCCCGTAAAGCTGCCGAATATAGGCGTAGAGCGGCAGTCCCGCATCCAGCGCCGCCGCGCGACACACAGCCATTGAAACACCGAGGATCGCGTTTGCGCCGAGCTTTCCCTTGTTCTCCGTGCCGTCAAGGCTTCGCATGAGGTCGTCGATTTCACGCTGCGCAGCTGGCGATTTGCCCTTGAGTTTCGGGGCTATGACCTTGTTAACGTTGGCGACCGCCTGAAGGACGCCTTTCCCACCATAGCGTTTCGGGTCCTTGTCACGCAGTTCCACGGCTTCTCTTGTTCCTGTGGAGGCGCCCGATGGGACGCACGCGGAAGCTGTGATGCCATTGTTGAGTTTGACGGTTACCGACACGGTGGGGTTCCCACGCGAGTCGAGGATTTCCAATGCAGATACACTCTCAATTTTCGTCATGCGGTTCTTTCGTATTACAGTTTGTTCATTGCCAGAGTTTGAGGCCAAAACGACACGTTCATTGTCATGGCCACATCAACTCCCTTGTCTGCCACGAGCCTAACACATCAGGCCGATAGCGCAAGAAGGGCGTTGGCCGTCGCACTTGCCATTTGCACGACCAACGGCGTTTTTGCCAGATGCAACCGCACCGCCGGGGTCGTCGGCACCTGCCAACATGGGCAGCCAATAGCTCTGACTGCAACAGTTTCTCACCGATCGAAATCTTTACTTCCTTTCGATTACCGGCCGAAGCCCCGACCATAGACGACGCGCAGTCTCGATATAGGCTTTCTGGGCGGCATCCTCGGAAACAGCCGCCAGTTTTGTGACCTTGCCTGCGGCGGCCAGGATTCGCCGTTGTCGCGCCACATCCACGCACCGGATAGCCAGACGCGCGTGGGCAGCTTCGTAGCTGCTTCCGCGTCCCTCGCGTTCGAGTTTGCGCAGCGTCTGTTCACATTCCCGGCGCATCACCGCAAGGTCATCGTTCTCACCGACGGCTGCATCGGCGTGCTCCGCTTCCGAGGGCGGCAGAAACATCTGCTGCACGGGCTCAGGACTTGCACCGCCCATCAGGATCAACACACGCGCTGCATCGGGCGTCTCAGAATACGGCAGGAAAACCCCGTGCTTGTCGTGCTTGGACCATGCTTTGCCGTTCAGACGCGCCCCCGTAACGGGTCCGCGCCCACGAGTGGCGAGGTAAACCCGTTTCGTGCCAAAGCGGATTGGGAAGCGCTGCTCCAACTCTTCGATCTCGGGCGGGACATGGGGCAGAATTGTCAGACCATCAGCACGGTACAAATACTCGAACAACCCGCGCACGAATGCAGCCGGCGGCCCAAAGGCATCGTAAGTGAGATTGATCGGCTGATTAGGCTGGTAAACGTCGCTGCCACAGCGAGTGAGCGGATTATCCATGCGGAACGTGTCGGCGAGCTTGAGCAAACGCCGCATGGACCTGCGGGCATCTTCGTATTTGCCAAGCCGGTAATAAGCCAGAATCATCCGCGCTTCGCAGGTTGACCAATGCCCGCCGTTGACCCACGTCCCATAGGCCCAAAGCCCTTCGGTCCGTTCGTACATGTCGTCGTACGACGGATAATTCGGCAAAACAAAATCGTGCGGACGCAGTCCGGGTATCGCAGCCATCACTTCAAAAATGCGGTTTGCCTCGGCATCTCCAACGACACGAAACGCTATGGCATCGTGATTTGGCGAAGCCTCGAAGTAACCGTGCTTTTCTGCACCGTACACGCCGTGTTTCGTCCCGTCCGGATCAAGCGACCTGATAAAGTATCCCCCGGGCGCAAGCAAATGATCAAGGCCCCGGCGAGCCCGGTCACGACAATGGCTGAACCTCTCGGCTTCCGCTGTCCGGCCCGCGAGTTTCTCCAGTTCAATCAGCCTGTCCAACGCGGCGATATAAGTCACCGACAGTCCAGCCAGATACGCGGCGCCATAAGTGCCGTCGGCACGCTTGTGGCCTGCGTAACTCGGGGCGAGAAGATTCCCCGCGGGGCCAGCGAGGAAAAGGTCGTTTGCAGGATCACGCCTTGTTTCGACGAAAAGAGCCGATCGTTCGAGCTTCGGGAGGTATCGAGCGATCGCATCGCGATCGCGGCTTATCAACAGCAGCTCGGATTGCATGACGATGCCGGCGGCGGTGAACTCCATGCCCCAGTCATGGATCGAGATTCGTCCGTCACCCTGTTTATAGACGATCCATCCTGGCCTTGCCGCGTCGCACAACGCGCCATCAGGAGCGATCCAATCAAATGGTGGCGGGGCGCCGACGCGTCGCCCGTCGCCCATTTGGTCGAACCACAAATCCTGAGAGTTCTGCAGAAACGTCAGGAACGGTTCTTCGAGAAACGGCAGCGCGGAATAGGTTGTTCCATAGCTGTTTTGAATCCACCAGGCATCCCACGTCGGCCCCTCGACAAGTCCGTTCCAGTTCGTCGTGTACAGCATTGCAAGGTTCGGGCGGAGCGGCGTGGGTTCAAAAAGGCTCCGTGCCGATTCGAGCAGCTCGAGATGTTCGGTCCCGCCTCTGCCCCTGAAAAAGCGGCCTTCAAACACCGTGTCTGCAGCGGAGGTCTCCGGGTTGATTGTGCAGAAAATGCCGAGCCAAAATGCAACCGCACGGAATGATGTTGTCACGAAATCAAACTCACGATGTTTCATACAACAAATCAAGCATCTGATCGCCACAGGCCGGTCGAGATCGTAACTGCCTTAGCGGTTTACCCGACCCGGCGCTCTAATTGCTCACGGCGTTTTTCGCGCGGACAGGTCGGGACCATTAACCACCCGCCACCAGCTCAGCGCCCGCAATGCCTGCCATTGTCGCACAGCCGCGCTTTCTGTGGCTGTCGCCGGTCGGTCGGACATCTCGCGCAGCCCCAACACAACGTTCGGTTCGGTGGGGTCCAATAACCAGTCTGGCGTCACGATTGCCTGTGAGCCGAGTCCGATCTGCGGCCCCGCCAGATCGAACATGTTGCGGCCAAAGGCGTGGTACTCGAAACCGCGTTGCGCGGCCAGTTCAATCATCGTTGGCAAGATGTCCGTGTGCGAACCGGCAAGCCTTTTCCCGTCCAATCCCTCGGGCAACACGCCACGCCCGCGCCACAGCATCAGGACGGCCGTTCTTTCATAAGCGTTTGGGCGTTCATTGACGAACCGGCGCGACCAATGATCGCCCGTTGCAGCAAACAATGTCGTGCCAAGCCGCTTTTCCGCCTCGAGAACAAAACTGCTGAAGGAATGGTCGGCAAACCACAAATGCCCCAGAACCTTGAAATCGAGCGTCCTGGAACAAATCGGCTTCAAATCTGGCGGCGGTTGTCGCACCCCATAGCCGTGGCCAAATACATCCGTCGAATAAGGCGGGTGATAACCCGCCGAGAGTATAAGGTTGAAGCTGGGCGGATCGTCCGACACTTTTCCAAGAACGTAGTTGAACAACTTGTCGTCTTCGACGCCCCACTCGCGCTTCAGCAGGCCGCCCTCGTCAATGTCGCCCCCGCCGTGCACTTCGTCGAAACCTTGTTCTAGGCAGAAATCTCCGAACCGCTGCCAACTCAGGTACCCCGCATAAAAAGCGCGTGTTCGGTAGCCAAGCCGCTTGAAGATTGGCGCAATGCTTGTCGGAAGAGGTGTTCTGCACGCCGGCTCGTAGTTCACAACCAGCCCCGAATAAGGAAGCCCGGTAATCAATGCACTGACCGAGATCATCGTTCCCGCACCCGCAGGCACAAAAGCGGGGATCAACACACCTTCCCGCGCCAGCGACCGCACGCCCTCGCTGAGCTGTAGCGATCGATACCGGTCGAGCAAAGGCCATGCGTCGTAGCTTTCCAGTACCACAAGGAAGACATGTCTTGGCCGTTTCCCCGGCAGCCCCTGTGCAACACGCATCGTCATGCTGTCCAGATCACACCCGCCTGCCGCAGAGGGGAAGGCGGTCTTCGCCGCGTCCCGGATATCACCGTTCGGCCACAGAACCTGCAGGTTCCTGCCGCGTATCACCTCGAGCTGCTGGCTAATCGCGTATTTCAGGGCTGAGTACGGGTTTAGAACCAGCTTGTTCAGAACACGATCTTTCGTAACCGCCGCATCCTTCAACTGCACCGGACGTCTCCCGACGGACCCCCGGACAGCCACCACGGCAACTGCAGCCATGGACAACACCACAATCGCCCGCCCTGAAACCGACCTGATCAAACCTGTCGCGCGCTCCGGATCAATCCGTCCGATGCCACACAGCCACTTCCACAACCTCACAAGGGCCACGCAAACAACCGCCATTCCAAACACCGCGGGAATCACAGGGTAACTCTTCCACACGGTGCGCAAAACAGCCCGCATGTCGTCAAAAACAACCCCCAGAATCCAGTGATTGAAGTGGTCCTTGTACTCCGCGAAGAAACCTATCGCAACCGCTCCAATCAGAGTGGTCACGGCCACGAACAGCGTCGCAACCACTGCCCGCGTTGTTTCAGCCAGTGACCGTCTTCGTGCCGCCACTGCAACCAATGTCCCGGCAAAACACGGTAGCGCCCAATACATCGCCACGCTCGCATCGAACCTCGCCCCGGTAAACAGGCATTTCAGGACCTCCATCCAGTCCGCTCTCGTGCCAATGCTCCCTGCAAAAACCAGCAACATCAACACCCGTAGCAACGCCAACAGACCAAAAGCAAACAACCAGAACTTCCAATCTTTCACTGATTGCTCGACGAACAACCCCCATCGCCGCTCGTGATCGATGGCACCACGCGCCGTTGGCGTGTTTCCTCCTTCCCTCTGGCCAGAAACAATCGGTTCTCCGCTCACACGCCGCGAGAGTATCAGGTCGCCGAACGCGGTCAAACAGCGAGATCATTCTGCAAATAAAGTGCCAGGCTCGTTATCTGGGCTTCGCCCACCGAAAAGGTGCCAGGCTCGTTGTTTGGGTTTTGAGCCCCGATTGCTGCGTGGCCACCATATTGTCCCTTGTTCCGATCCGCGGTTGCCGAAGTCTGCGGAGGTACCCCTCGGATGCAGATATGGGGACAGACACGTTGTTTGCGGCTTCCTGCCGATCCGGTTCCAGGCACGTTGGTTGCGCATAGAAACAAAGCGGCAGCAAGCTGCCGCACTCCAAACGCTTCGCGCCTGCCAACGCCCACAGCATCCGCGGCGGCGCGTGAGAAACCATCGGGATCAGCGCGTTCTTCCTTGCAACGGAGTCGCAGGGCAGATTTCGCAGCCCGGCGTGGCTGCAGGGCCGGGTGGGGTGCAAGGGCCGGGGGCGTTGCCCGTCAGGCGACTTTGGTTCCGGCACGCCGGGCTGGGGAATATGCGGGCTAAACCTTGCCAAAAGGCAGTCGGGATGTAATTGTTCAGAAGCAAGATGTGATCACGAACCCAGCCAGAGCTGCCGGTTTTAGCAACGTGGATGGCCATCGGCAGGCGTGCGCCGTTGTTGGGACGGCGCAACCAACTTCGCTGTGTGCTTTCACGCTGATCGAGTTATTGGTTGTGATTGCCATCATAGCGATTTTGGCGGGGATGCTATTGCCCGCTCTTTCGAGGGCCAAGGAACGGGCGCAACGGATGACCTGCTTGAACAACATCAAGCAGCTAACGTACGCGGTCCTGATGTATGCCGATGACAACCGGGACAGGTTTATGCCTGACGGCGACGATGATCCGCATTGGGTCAAGCTGCCTTTCCGCGACATGCTTCGCACGAATTACTCGGTCACGCGCCCCACGTTCTATTGTCCGTCAAATCCGAAGTGGAACCGGGACGATTTCTGGACATGGCCGGACAACCAGAGCTGTGTGATTGGCTTTGTCTATCTTGTGGCCGAGCCGTCGTATAACAATAACACCAGTCTTTACCCAAAGCCGATTTCGCATCAGCCGATATTCGCTCAACGGAGCACGGACAACGCGTACTATCCGCTGATCTGGGCTGATATGAACCGGAAGCTTAACGGCTCATGGATGCGGCCTGGCGATCCGGACCCGATGGTGCGCGGGGTGAATCATTTCGATTATCGGGGCAAACAACCCGCTGGATCGAACGAGGGATACCTCGACGGTCACGTCGAATGGGTGCCCGCAGTGAAGTTCGTCAGCAAACCAAAAATGGATTTCGGCGGGCTTCAGTTGTTTTTCTACGCTGGTAAGGACAACTGAGCCGGGTGATTGGCCCGGAAATCTCACCGGATTGAAGGCATGGGTGCATTTCGGGGGCTGGCTCGCAAGATTCCTGGGCTAGCCCGCAGAGGAGTTGAGTTCAGGGGGCGACCGTCAACCACAGTTGGTCGGTCTCGTTGATCAGAAGCCTCCCGAGGGGTGCATAACGCCCAACCAATGGGGCGACCGCATGGTCAAATTGCGGCGGAACGGATCTGACATCGACCACGCTGACCACAAAGGGTCGGTTGGCAGGTGCAGCAGTTGAGTCTGCTCTTAATTGCAGTGTCACCTTGTCAACGCCCGGTTCTGCTGTTTGTGGCACACAGGAAATCCCGTCGGGCAAGCTGAGCGCCGAGACCTGCAAGATGCTGTCTGAGGCTGAGGGGCGTTTCAGATTCACAACGACTGGAATGCTCTCCCCGGGTTTCAATCTGTAACTGTGTGCTTCCACTGTTGCCCGGAAAAAAGGCTCCGGCGAGGCAACTTCCAATTGGAACGAATACAGCGGTCCTCCGTTTTCTTCCACGTCCGACACTGCGACGATGTAACTGCCCGGGCCGGGGGAAACCCAGACCAGTTCAGCGTCGCCTGCGGGCGCGGCTTCGGCGAGAACGGTCATGTCATTGTCCAGCACACGAAGCAGTGGTTGCAACGGCGAATCGATGCTTTTTGCGATGACGCGAAATCTGAACCTTTCCTGGCCGCGCGTTTCGAAACCGTAGTTGATTTGCCGTCCTGCAGGTGCGATTACGCCTCTTGTCACGCTGGGGATCATGAGTGTTCGCACTGCCACCATCGGCCGGAACATTTCCACGACTGTCTGAAGGCTGCGGGGGGCCTGGACGGTTGTTGTCGGCGGCGGCTTGGCGGGGTTGGCGCTTACCGTGACGCGATAGGCGGCCGCTTCGGTTTCGAGCAGTTCTTTTCTGTCATCTTCTGCACCGTTAACGAACACACGCAGAAGATAAACGCCGCCCGCCGAGATGAAACTGGACAGGGTCGTGTCACGGTCCGGGGCTGCGTGTTGGAGAGCGACGCGATTTGTTTTCTCATCCAAGAGTTCGAGGGACGGACTTGCTGGGGCATCCAGTGCTACGGCACAGACGGCGGCTTCCAACTGGCAACTGTCCGGCAAACGCAGTGTGAAGGTGTTGACTCGATTAGTGCGCGTGATCAACCCGTTCAATGTTGCGGGGAATGAATCGATGACCGTGGTTGTCAGGGTGTTTGAAGAGGACGGCGCAATGAACTCCGGGTTGTTGCCGACGACGAATTGGACCGGGGGTGTTACGCTGGTTGGGTGGTAAAACCTGACCAAATGCGGCCCGATGCGTGTCGTGCTGGAAATTTCGACCTCGAGCTGCCCGATCGTTTGCCCGGGCATGAACTTGAGGCCGGCGTCGTCGGTCCACACCTCAACGGGCCAGCTTTCGAAAGTTCCGGTGCAGGTTACGCTGATGTGTGAACCCGCCTGACCACCTGCGGGGAAAAGGCATTTGACGGCCAGGTCGCCAGCCTGGAGCGAACCGCACATCGTGGCGAGCAACGCCAGCATTTTGAACCTCAGCAGCATGCGCAAGTATGATCGCCACAGGAGACATGCAGTCAACCTCGCCCTGCAATCGTCAAACCAAGACCAGTGCCGTGGCTTTGGTTTCGCAACAGGACCCTCTACCACTCGCGCAACCGATAAAAGGCTTGCGGAGCCCCACCCAGCTCGTCGGCATCGATGAACACCACGTCAGTCGTCAGGGGACCGACGGCTGTCCACGGCCCAAGCACTGACGGGGCTTTTTCGAGCTGACGAACGCGGCCGTTTGTTTCCCAGCGGAGGATGAAACCACCGGTTCCATCGTTAGGACGGATTTGGACACAACGTGTAGTGGTTGTCGGAGGAACCACTGCATCGCTGACGATGTAGATGCCGTCCAGGCCGAAATCAGCGAGGTCTTCGAGCGGCTGAAAATTTCTGAGCAAGTCGCGGTTCCGGTACAATACTTCACCCCGGTCGCTCAACAGGTCGCCGTGGTTTATCCAACCCAGCACACGGTCCTCGAATGATTCTTCGACGGAGAACCACACTTCGCCACTTGGCCAAACGTATATCGCATCCAATCCGAAGTCCTTTTCGGCCGGCGGATGGAATTGCGACAGAAGCTGCTCGTGTGTCTTGACAACAAAACCTTTGTTCGACAGCAGATCGCCGCGCCTGATGAAGACACCGAGTCGTTGGGAAAACAAATCTGTTTCAATGGAGAAGTACACTTCACCTGAGCCGAGCACTTGAACGGCGTCGAGCCCGACGTCCGGCACAGGTGGCATTGGCATAAACGGACCAATCAGATCGGCATACGCCGCCACAACGCGCCCGCGATTCGAGAGCAGGTCGCCGTGATGTAGGTATCCGAGCGTTTCGCTGAACACATTGGTTTCGATTGAAAACGCGATTTCGCTTCCGGGGAGGATATCGACTGCGTCCAATCCCAGATCAACGGGTTCCGGGGACGGCATCATGCCGAGTTTCGCGGTGAGTTCGCGGTTGAGGACCACGACTCTGCCAACGTCGGAGACGAGGTCGCCGCCTGTGACATACTTAGCAGGGGGTGGTTTGATGCCGGGGGTGAACCCATGTGTCGTGGAGAAGAAAATCTCGCGCACCGGGGCGGCAACCAACTCGATCTGGTATTGTTGGGTTATCGTGCCGTTTGCCTGATCAAGGGTGACCTGGATGATCGGCCAGCCGCGTTTGACATCGGGAGTCGCGTTTGTGAGAATGCAAAGCGTGCTGGACGATCCGTTGTCGATCCAGACTTCCATGGTCATGTCTTGGAGCAAGCGGGATTCGCCTCCGACCTTGTAAACGCCACGGCCACGCGCTTTGTAAACCTGGCCTTGTGGTGAGTTGGCGAAGAACTCGATGTCTTCGACGGCGTAGGTCGAAACGAGCGGGTCTTGACTGACCAATCTCAGGGTGAACTTGCCTTGCAAGGGAGCGACTATCGGCATTCGATCGCAGATCGGGCAGTCATCCACCAGTCGGCTGCTGGTCAACAGCGTGTAATTCCATGCCGGGAGCTGAGGCGAGGCAGCCATCTGATCCGGGACGGGCAGAATGTCGATTCCGCCCGCGTCATAAACCGCAAAAGCGCCCTGGCTCGACCTGCCTTGTCCGCTGAAATTGCCGATGTGATCGTGGTCCCGTCGCCATTGGACAATCCACATTCCCAAGTCTATCTGCTGTTCGATGATTCCAACTTTCGCCGCCGCTATCGTGCCGCCGCCGTCTGACAGCATCGGGTAAAACAGCGGTTTGTCAGTGGTTTCGATGATCGCCTGACCGGAGTTGGGTTGCCAGAAAACAAGGCTGTATTTGTCCGCGTCCCGCTTCGTGTAAGCCACGGAACCGTGCGCCCATTTTGGTGTTCCCGATGATTGGCTAGGGTTGGGCACGGCGCCAATTGCATGCATGCCACCGAAGCTGTCAGCCGTGTCCACGAGCACCTTGTCATCAGCCGCCACGGACCACAACTGCTGCTTGGTTCCCGTGTGGTCCGGTACGACGAAGAAGCCCGACATTGGCCCGGTGATGAAGTGGCTTCGGATCAGCCCCAGTTCGTTTCTGAGTTTGTCCATCGAGAGTCCGGCCCAAACGCCCCATGGCGTGATGGCCCAGACGCGTTCGTCAACGACTTCGCCTGCTTCGTTCAATTGCCAGCCGGTAAACCAGAAATTGCCTGTCCCTGAATATCGGACCATTGGGTCGCCAGCCACGCCAGAGGCGCGAATGCCGATCGACCGCAGCTTCAATCCCCCTGGCGGTTGGACGGTCCCACTCTCGAAGTCGGCAATCGCAAGAACAGACCCATGGTCGCCAAGAACCAGCACTGTGCGGCCGCTCGGGTCGCATGCCATTTGATAAACCTCTTCCATGGGCAAGGGGAGAGTAATCACCTCGAACGTGATCATATGCCCTGAGCGAGACCGAATATTCACCAGCCGGGGCTGTTTTTGGCCGCCTTGAACGGCAATCAGATCGTGACCTATCAATGTCCGCCCGCTGTCCGCCAACAGTGCGAGCTGAAAAGTGGCCAAATCGAGACCCGCTGCCCGGAGTTGATCGGTGCTGATGTGAACCCGCTCCGTAATGGGACCGGCATCTGTCGTAGAAACCATCCGGGGCAAACCGACGGCATTGAGTTCGGCCATGACCGACTGGCCATGGAAGAAATGACCTGGATTTGGGGGTTGCGCGGCACGGCGGATTGCCAGTGCGTAGTTTGGCCACCAATCCCAAACTGAACCACTCGATCCATCTGAACGGCGAAACTCGGAGATCAGGTCGGAGGCCGGAGCGGCGTTTATGCTTGCGATCCCGGCTGCTTTCAAGGTTGTTACTTCGTTCTCTTCAGCTACGGCGTTTCCATTGGTGTCTCTCCAGAGATAGAGCGGGTCGAGTTCTTCGCCTTCGATCCGTCCATCATGGTTAATATCAAAAACGGCCCGCAGATGAGCGAATCCGTCCGGCCAACCACCGGCCGTGCCGACGAGGTCCTTGCCATTGGTGGGCTTGGGGTTGATCGTCAGGAGGGCGTCTCCGGGTGCCACCCACTCAGTGACGTCAATGAATCCGTCGCCATCGATGTCAAACGCCGCGTATGGGCCGGTGAGCCTTGCAGGATGCGGATTCCACAGACCACGAGAAGCCCCGAGAACGCCGTCCCCGTCCATGTCGAGCACAAGCGGGCTTACGTACGCGGAAGCGCCGGGCAACTCGAACTGAACGCCGCCAACCAAAACTTTGATCGGCTCGCCCGCCCACGCTAGGGTTCGGCTAGGAACAATGTTTGCCGCGGGGATCGCTCCGCTGAAAGCTGACGCGAGGCTGAACGGGCCTGTTACACCCAAAGCGGCCGTTGCCGAGGATGAAATTGGCAGGAGCGCATAGCTTGGCTCAGCCCAGAGCGCGATGAAAACCTCGCGCGCAGGTGGGAAGTTGGCGGTGGCCGCGGTCGCAAAAGAACAAAAGCTGGCAGCCTGATCGAACCCGAGGGCGCCGGCGGTTAGACCGATTGTTTCAGGTGCGAAGATAGGACTAGACTCAGGATTGGCAGCCAGGTCGAATTGCGGGTTCTTATCGAGGTCCAAAATGGTCTGTGGCTGGGCGATGGCGCCACAGAGCAGCAAAGCTGCAAGGCATGTTGCGGACTGCCGCGTGATCAAAACAGAATTGGTGGGATTCATAACTGATGTAGCGCTTGTTCGTGTTTGGGAACGTTCGGCTTGAACTCCGTTGGGTTGAACCGGGCAGAGTGCCCACGGCTGACCTTTCGCGCATGGGACACAGAATCAAACACTGGCGTTCCACGGACTGCCCCGCAGGCGTTCTCCCCCGTCATTTCGGTCTGGGACGACGTCCTGACCGGTATAACCGGCGGAGGACCGGTGCCGGTATTGCGGGCGGAGTTCATGGCTTGGAGCCTTTGCAGATTTGAACATACCATAGGCAACCCTGCCCGAGTGTCAAGACCGCACGAAGGGTGTTTTGCAGTTACGAATGAGTCGATTCTGCAAGTGCAGTCGGACGCGCACGCCCAGCAAAAAGCAAACAAAGTGCCTGGCACTCTATTCAAAACTACACGCAAACGGTTTGTTGCCTGATTGTGCAGGTTTTGCTTTGCTCTCAGGAGCATGAAGTCGCTCACTGAACGCCTCTTTTTTGAAATTCCGCATCGCCGCGGGTACGTGAACATCACGGACAAGGTGGCCGCGCTGGTCAGACGCAGCGGGGTGAAAGAAGGGCTGTGCCTTGTCAACGCGATGCACATATCCGCGTCCGTGTTCATCAACGACAATGAAGAAGGGTTGCTGCACGATTTTGATGTCTGGTTGGAACGGCTGGCGCCTCATGCCCCGATTACCCAGTACCGGCACAATATGACCGGCGAAGACAACGCCGACGCGCATCTGAAGCGCCAGGTGATGGGCCGCGAGGTTGTAATCGCGATCACAGACGGCGAACTCGATTTCGGGCCATGGGAACAGATTTTTTACGGCGAGTTTGATGGCCGAAGGCGGAAAGCCGTGCTCGTGAAGATCATTGGCGAGTGAACCCAGAACGAGAATCTGGGTCGGTTGCACCGGAGTTTAACGACGGGACAACTCCGTGAGAGTTGCCACGCCGCAATCAGGCCAGACGGACAGTGTAGCTCTTGGATTTCTCGTCGGCTTCGAGTTTCACCAAACCCCGGCGCTGCGCCTCGAGCAGGAGGTCGTGGAACGACCGCAAACCGCAGGCGCGTTCGCTGAAGCCCGGGTCGCGTCGTTTAATGGCCTGTTTGACCATGGAACTCCAAATGCGATCGTTTTCCTCGCGTTCTTCGCTCAGAGCCTCGACCGTTTCAACAACCAGGTTCAACGCTCTTTCGAGGGCTGCGGCCTTGTCGGCATCGGATGCCGTGGGTGTGCCACCCGCAGAGCGCACCTTCGACTTTGAAGCCTCGGCATGGACAAGATCGTCGTAGTACAAGAACTCGTCGCAGTTGTTCAGGAAAAGGTCCGACGTGGATTTGCGCACGCCGACGCCGATCACCTTTTTTGCATTTTCACGGAGCTTGCTGACAAGGGGCGAGAAATCCGAGTCGCCGCTCACAATCACGAATGTGTCCACGTGACTCTTGGTGTAACAAAGATCAAGGGCGTCCACGACCATCCGAATATCGGCGGAGTTTTTGCCGGACTGCCGGACATGCGGGATTTCGATCAGCTCGAAAGCGGCTTCGTGCAGGTCGCGTTTGAACTCCTTGAACCGCTCGAAATCGCAATAGGCTTTTTTGACCACGATATGGCCTTTGAGCAGCATTCGTTCGAGCACTTTCCGGATGTCGAAACGGGGTAAATTGGCCTCGCGCGCCCCGATGGCGATGTTTTCGAGGTCAAGAAAGACGGCCATTGTAGCGTTTTGACCTGAGCTGTTCATTTTCGCTGACATGCAGTGTAGCAGGTCACAGGCTTTTGCACAGACCAATCTGATTGCTGGAGTTTTGTGGACAAACAACGTCTGTCGCCTAGAGTTTTCGCATGACCATCATTCTGTGCCTTGCAGCAGTCGTTTTTGGATACCTGCTTGGCTCGGTTCCGACGGGCTTTCTCATGGGGCGGGCCCGGGGGGTAGATTTGCGCAGTGTGGGCAGCGGCAACATAGGGGCAACAAACGCGTTGCGTGTGCTCGGAAAAAAAGCGGGCGCAATGGTGCTGATTCTTGATGCCGCCAAAGGCGCGCTTGCGTGCTGGGGACTGCCCCGGCTTGCCGAGGTAGTTGGGCCAACGGCAGGTTCCGATCAGAATCTGCTTTCGGTGCTTGCTGGTGCTGGCGCGATCCTCGGGCACAATTATACCTGTTGGTTGAAGTTCAAGGGCGGGAAAGGCGTTGCAACATCGGCCGGGGTTCTGGCGGTCATCACTCCGGTCGCGCTCCTGCTTGCAACGGCGGTGTGGGTGATCGTTTTTGTCGTTGGCCGCTATGTTTCGCTTGCGTCAATCAGCGCAGCTTTGGCCCTGCCTTTTCTGGTCTGGCTCACGAAGGGTAACTCTTTCCTAACCGCGTTTGCCGTGTTAATGGCGGCGGTAGTCATATACGCGCACAGATCGAACATCAAAAGGCTCGTGAACGGGACGGAACATCGGTTTGGCCGAAACAAGGCGCTCGACGCCGCCGAAGAGCCTCTGCGTGGCACCGACACAACCGAGACAACCGAGTTCCAAAGAAGACAAACCGGCGGCGTGGCGAGGACCCTGGAGCACTGACAACAGACCAAGCACCAGAACCATGGACCGCGAACGGGGGAAGAGCAGGGTAACCGAGTATCGGAGTTTCGGAGTTTCGAAGTATCCGCGTGAATTTGGAATGATAGCAGTGCAAGCAAGTCTATGAAGATTTCCGTTTTGGGAGCTGGCGCATGGGGCACTGCGCTTGCCCGACATCTCCATCAGGGGGGCAACAATGTCGTTCTGTGGGACAACGACACGCCAAATCTTCTTCGCATTCCGACGGCGGGCAGGAACCAGAAATACCTGCCGGATATTGACCTGCCCGAGGGGTTGGGGGTCGAGCCGGACCTCGCCGTTGCGGCAAATGCGGGTGAAATAGTCGTCATGGCCGTTCCGTCTTTCGCTTATCGGCGCGTTGGGAGCGCTTTGCGCGAGTTCAACGGAATTGTGGTCAGTGTCACAAAAGGAATCGATTACGAGTCCGGACTACCAATGAGCGGCGTGCTCGGGGCGGTCGCGCCTCGGGCACGTTGCGTGGCTTTGTCAGGGCCGACGCTGGCTCTTGAAGTTGCCCGCGGAATCCCTACTGCGGCCGTGGCGGCGAGCCGGGACTCAGAGGACGCGGCGCTTGTGCAACGGCTGTTTCACCGGCCAGCTTTCAGGGTCTATACGAGCACCGACATTCTCGGAGTCGAGTTTGGCGGAGCGCTTAAGAACGTGATCGCAATTGCCGCTGGTGTATGCGACGGACTTGGTTTTGGCGACAACTCGAAGGCCGCACTTGTAACCCGTGCCATTGCGGAAATCCGCCGGCTCGGTGTGGCGTGTGGAGCGCGCGCTGACACGTTCGCCGGATTGAGCGGGATTGGCGATCTTGTCGTGACATGTTTTTCGAAGCTGAGCCGGAACAGAACCTTGGGCGAACGATTGGGCCGGGGCGAACAGCTCTCTGAGATTCTTGCTTCGTCCGTCAGCGTGGCTGAGGGTTACCCAACGGCGCGATCAGCCTACGCCCTTGCTCGGCGCCACAACGTCTCCACGCCAATCATTGACGAAGTGTATGCAATGCTCTACCAGGGCAAGAGCGTGAGAGCCGCTTTGCAAGACCTCACCAGCCGGGACGTGAAACCGGAAGATTGATTGGCGATGTTGCCCTTGGTTGCCCCCGGTTGCTTGCGCGGTCGCGCACGGCGGGTTCGCGTTAGGCCGTAAGCCCGCCAAACCACCCGGCTACAGATAACACAGCGCTCAGTTTTGGTGCTCTTTCCGGATCAGGTTCAAAAGGTCGGGGTAGTCTTCGACCGATTTAAACTGTGGGAATTCGCGCCGCACGTTTTCAGGCGCGCGAAACAGAAAGCCCACGTCGGCTTCTTTCAACATGGCGGTGTCGTTGTAAGAATCCCCAACGGCGATCACCCTGTAGTTAAGCGATTTCAGCGCCGCCACGGCGCGTTGCTTCTGTTCGCGAACGCGAATCTGGTAACCGACTATCCGGTCGTTCTCGACAACAAGGCGATGGCAAAAGAGCGTCGGCCATTCTAGTTGGCGCAGCAACGGCTGCGCAAACTGCTCGAACGTGTCAGAGAGGATGATTACCTGTGTGAACGCGCGCAGCTCGCGCAGGAACTCGAGGGCTCCATCCAAGGGCTGCAAAGTGCTGATCACGGACTGAATGTGCGAAAGGCAGAGTCCATGTTTGGCCAGCAGGGCGAGCCTGCCCCGCATCAACACGTCGTAATCCGGAACGTCGCGGGTAGTAAGCCTGAGCTCAGGGATGCCCGTCTTTTCCGCGACGGCGATCCAGATTTCGGGCGTGAGCACGCCTTCCATGTCAAGGGTTACGATCGATTGTTGCACGACACGAGGTTTGCAGGGCTGGTGGCGCCTGTCGAGTCGAACCCTGCGCATCGGAATGGCTACAGGGAGTTTTTACATCCAGCGTTAACGCGGAGCTCCGGCGGCGATCGGTTGTCCCATGCACCTGGCGATGTCACCACCGCGGCGCGTGAGCAACTACCAGCCTGTCACTCTGGTCATCGCACTGATTTGCCAGAAGGTGTGGTCTGCCCGATACGCGGTGTGGCTAACTCGATTTCTTGCCCTGCAACGTTGGCAGTTTGCGTGATCCAAATGACACGTTTGCTTCTCGGTCCAGCGTGACCTTGTCCCCCTCGAATTTGAGCCTGTAAATCAGATGATACGGAGTTTCGTAGGCACAAACCTTGATTTCGATGGTATCGGGCGTTGTCCATGCAAAAGTGCCGGCCACGGGTTCGCTCGGGAACTCGGACAACAGACCCATGGAAAGAGGTGCACGTCCAAGGCGGTACTGCTCATAACCTGCGGGCAATCTGACCTCTTTTCCATCGAACTCCATCACCAATGTTACGCTCTGACCGTTGTCGGTTGACTTGACCGACACGCTGCCGAGCTTTTGATCGTTTGCCGGAAAAACATACCGGCAATTCAAGACTTCAGCAGCCAAACCTGAAGTTTTGGCACCGCGGACCGGAGGCACCCTCAAGCTCGCCAACCGCTGCCTCAACTCGCCTTCCGAAGCACGGTTCGGTCGGAGCTTCTTCTGTTGGCACGCGGGCAGATACTTGTCCCAGATGACATTCAACACGGCCTGCATGTTGCCCGTGCCACTGTTGATAGCGATAACCGAGTCTTGGTCAGGCATCACGAGACAGTACTGGCCAAACGCTCCATCGCCGCGGTAGGCATTGTGGCGGCAGCGCCAGAATTGGAAACCGTAACCCTGGTTCCAATCGCTTTCCGGATTGCTGCCGTTGGAGACCTGCTTCGAGGTTGCCATCTGGATCCATGTTGCTGGCAGCAACTGTTTGCCCTGCCACCGTCCACTCTGAAGGTACAATTGGCCGAACCTGGCAATGTCTTCCGTGCGCACTCGAAGACCGTATCCGCCAAGGGAAATCCCCTGAAAATTCGTCTCCCAAACCGGATGTTCGATCCCCAGCGGTTGAAACAACCGAGGCCGAAGGTAATCAAACACCGTTTGCCCGGTCACTTTCTGAACAATTGCCGACAACATAAAAGTGGCGGCAGTGTTGTACTTGAAGTGCGTGCCCGGCAAATGAGGGACTGGGTGCGCAAGGAACGACTTCGCGCACATTTCACCGGGCGAGATCGGCGGTTCGTCCTGATGGCCTGTGGACATCGTCAGAAGGTCCCGAACGCGCATTGCTTTCAAGTTGCTGCTGGGGTTGGCCGGCATGTCTTCGGGGAAAAATCTGATGACTTCATCGTCAATGCTAAGCTTGCCCTCGGTCACGGCAAATCCGACAGCAGTCGAAGTGAAACTTTTGCTGAGCGAATACAGCACGTGGTTATGTTCTGAACCGTACGGCTCCCACCAGCCTTCGGCAATCACACGCCCGTGACGCACAATCATGATGCCGTGCATGCCATCGATCTGCTGGTCCAAAGCGTTCACAAACTCGAGCAGCGCCGACGACGAAACACCCTGTTCCTCCGGAGTGCTTCGCGGAAGCGAAACTGCCGAATGACCAATCCACAAGGCTGTTGCAAGAAGCCAGCCGAGGACCAAATAAACCAGATTCTTTCTCATAAAACTCCTGTTCTTACCGTCGGGAATCCAAGATCAACGTGCCGGTTTTGATTTCGCGACGGCAAGGTTGTTCCGGTTGCACTGCGCTGTATGAGAGTGCTATGTGATCGGCTGCAAGGCAATTTCATTTGAACTGGACAGGATCGACTTAGGCCACATGCTGTGCGCATGCGTTGTTGTCATTGGGTGAGGAACCTCGGGTGGAAATCGCATGCAACCGGCGGTCAAGATCAAAGACGTTGCTTGCTCATTCTGTCGCTTGCATGCCTGAGCGGTTGGTTTGATGCGTCCGCGGCCGGGCAAGCGCTCGACAGTTCGAGCACAGGTACCCAGGTTGTCAATGTCATTGTCATCAATTTCGATCCCGTTCTCAAGACGCGGAACAACGTCAGGCTCCACGAATACATGAAATGGTCCGACCCATGGCAGCTCACAGACAAGATGATTGCCGACGCGAAGCTTACCAGCGGCGGTTATGTGGATTACCGTGTCGTGGAGAAGATCGAATACGATGGTTTCACCACCTTTCGCGATGGTTTCACCTACACCGAAGAAGCCTTTCTGCACATGTGGGAGAACGACCGCGCCTCCGCCAACCCGGGCATGACAAGCTTCAAATGGCTCTTTAGGAAGTTTGATCTGGAGGCCAAAATCCGTGAAAAAGACGTGCGCGAGATTTGGCTCTGGGGCGCACCTTACATGGCATGGGACGAGTTCCATTGGAAGATCCCGGGCGACAAAATCCCCTACCAGACCGATAATCCATGGTTTTACCGCCCCTACGACATCCCGGATATCGGGCGCACCATCTGGATCATGGGCTGGAATTACGAGCGCGGCGAAGGCGAGATGCTGGAAAGCTACTGTCACCGGATCGAAAGCGCTCTCGCACTCACAGTGGGCCGGGGCGTGTGGGACCACAAACGCAATCCAAAGAATGCCTGGAATCAGTTCACCCGTGTGGACAAGGATTTCCCCGGCCAAGCCGAGGTTGGGAGCGTGCATTTTGCGCCGAATTCGGTCAGCGACTACGACTGGAGCAATACCAACTCGGTGTGGACCTACGCCGATGATTGGTTCACCTATCCGGTCTTGCCCCGAAAGAAAAAACTGTTGAACGCCGCGACAGGCGGGTGGGACGGCATCGTGAATCATCATCTTTGGTGGATGAAACATCTGCCGCACAACCCCGGAACCACCGACGGCTTTTACAACAACTGGTGGCAGTACATTGTCAACTACGACGAAGCAATTCGAAGCTTACCACCTCCGGGGGCGACATTCCGCAAGGCGAAACACGCCATGTATTCAAATCAGTGAGGGTTAACCTCCATACTTCGCAGCCCGGCGTAGCCGAAACCAAAATTGCCTGACGGGTACTGCACCGGATGCAGTGGCCGTTGGTAGGTGCGAAGCGCTCGGAGTGCGGCAGCTTGCTACCGCTTTGTTTTTATGCGCAAACACCGTGCCTCGAACCAGATCGGCATGACGCCGCAAACACCGTGTCTGTCCCCATATCGGCATCGCCGGGTACCTGCACAGAGTTCGGCAACCGCCGATTGGAACAATGGATAATCTGCGGGCCACGCCGCAATCCGGGGTCAAAACCCAAACAACGAGCCTGTCCCTCTATTTAGGTCCACAACCAGACAATGAGCCTGTCACCCTGTTCCGACTCACCCCCGAAGGCCGTATCGTCGTTACTGCCTTACTGGCGGCCAGAGAACGAGATACAGAGAAATTGACCGAGAATCGCAGCCCGAAAGCCTTCGCGAACATGAAGGCCTTTTCAATACAGGTGTATGCGTTGAGCACCCTGCGAAACGGGTGTCTTCAAAAGATCATGCAATATCCGGGCTGTCGTGCGCCAAGAAGCTACCACGCAGCGGTGCAACCCGCTTCTTCCCACTTCAGGCTACCCCGGTAGATGAGCATCTTCGAGATCGGCTTCCATGAGACGGAACCGTCCACGAGACCAATATTGCCACCCGCAGCGCCGATACTCGCCGAGCTGGCGCCTTCCGCGCCGGCGTTGGTGACGTCGCGTCCGCGCAGTATGGGCCCGTTTGCGCCGTGTGGCGCGAGAGTCTTCCCGTATCCGGGCGACCAATCGTTGGCATCGGTGACAAGTGCAAGAGAGGGCTCTTCAGAGAGCTTTTGTGGCGAGATCCATTTGCCTGTGTGACCGGGAAGGGGGTCCCACGGCGTTCGCGTGTGACCGCCAAGGTAGTTGTAACCTATCACGAATCCGTAGTTCGGTTCGGGCTGCCAGCCCTCGGGCCGGTTGAACGGGTCGCGCAGGCTTGGGCAGTCCAGCACACGCCAGCTCCCCGCATAGGTGATCATGGCGTTTCGTGTGTTTGTGGACAGGACCGGAATATCCTCCGCGGGAGGGTCGGTGGCCGACTCATAGTCTGTGTTGCCCGGCGGCAGGTGCTCGAGAAAATCCCCCGCATAAAGGTGCGTTGCGACAACAAACTGCCGAATATTGTTCAAACACGCTGAGCGCCGGCTTTTTTCCTTTGCAGAGGAGAGGCTCGGCAGCAGCAGTCCAGCCAAAATCGCTATGATGGCGATCACCACCAACAGTTCGATCAGGGTGAACGCATTGCCCGGGCGCGAGTTCGTGCAACAGATGTGGTTCGGCGGTTTCACGGGTTCTCGACAATTCTGTAGAATCGCTGCGGCCATGCTTCTGTCAATTCATCGAGAAACACGGTCCCATCTTCGATCTCCAAATCAGTGATTAACTCGGCCCACATCGCAGACGGAGCTGCCACGTCAGAACTGGCCAGAACTTGAATTCCCGGCAACCGGCCGGACTCGATAGGAGTCCCATCGGCGTTTCGGAATCTGATTCGCACTTTGCCGTTCGTGGCGGCCCGCAGGATCTCGAGGCGGAGCTTCGGCGGCGGTGGGACAGAGACATCCAGCGCCACGATTTCCTTGGTGCTACGCGCGTAGATTCGACCGTCGATCACCGCAGGCACGTTCCAGCATTTGCCCGACAAAGCCGCAAACCGCGCAATTTCGGAATACGCGCCAGGGGTTGGTTGGACGAGGACAAGGGCGCCAGCATCGGTGAGCGTGAGCAATTTGTCTCGCACAAGGAGCACGCCGCCCATGCCGAAACCGTCCTGGGACCACTGTTCTTCAAGCGTGTCAATTCTGAGGCATTTCAGTGGTGCAGTGCCATACTCTTTCGTCCCGAAAATGCCATACAAAAAGCCTTCGTAACAAACAGGCGTCGCCCATTGACTCTCGAACATGCCGGGTGTCCTTGCGATCTGCGTGGTGGAAAACGCCGATCCGGATTTCGAGACGCGAATCACCCGTGCGCCTGTGTTGTAACCTGCCGAACAATAGACAAGATCGCCTGCCACTACCGGGGAAGAAGCCGGCGGCACTCCGTTGTAGCTGCAGGCGTGCCGCCATAGCACAGCGCCGGTGTTCGGGTTGACCGCTACCAACCCGCTCTGCGCATAAAAGATCACTTGCGGAACGCCCAACAACTCCGCGTTGACTGGGGTCGAATACGTCATCTTGTCGTCTTGCCCGCTCCACACGAGCGTTCCTGTCTCTGCGTTGAAGGCCATCAGCCGCTTGGAAGGTACGTTGCCATTCACAATGACAAGGCCATCCCTGACTATGGGTGACGCTGCGTTTTGCCATGTAATAACCGAGGCCTTGTATGGTGCGGCCATGAGATCAACCGACCAAACCACGTGTCCGTCTTCTGCGTCAAGGCACGCGAGCACCAGCCACGAGGTAAAGACATAGACGCGGTTCCCGTTCACCGTGGGAGTCGAGCGTGGACCGTCGCCGCCGGTGTTTCCTGGCGCGCCCTCGTTGCCGCCGCCGTCGTATGTTGCAGGCCCCAGAGGCCTTGACCAAAGTTCGACGCCCGTTTCAGTGTCAAGCGCAACACACACCTCCTGATAAGTTCCGCCGATCGAGCGCCTGACCATCGTGAACAGCCGCTGGCCACTCACTGCAATCGAGCTGAAACCGTCCTGAAGATTGTTTGCTGTGCCTTTTCGCCACAAAACCTTCGGGGGGTTGGCCGCCCAATCGGTCCGAATTCGGGCATTGGACGTGCCATCGCCGTTCGGTCCTCGGAATCCGGGCCAATCCCCGCCCAAACATGCGGCAGCGCCCGCAACTGACAGAACGAAGATAGTTTGGAGCAGGAGCTTTGCGACGCGCTGGCAGACACCGAAGTTGAGCACTGATTGGTTGCCGAATTCGGAGCCTGAGCTGCGATGACACTTCATAGAATGCTCTTTTTGACGCTCGACTAATTTGAAGCATGTTTTGCGCCGCGCAAGCGCCATTGGGACAGATGTTGCGATTTGATTCTCTGGATAGAATACGTAGCCCCCGGTAGCAACGGACGCCGGTCGCTGGAAGTCCGGTCTCTTGTTGAGTTCTATATTGCTGGGCAGCAGGAATTTTGGTCCCCCGACCAACGTTGTCGCCTACTAACGTGACGCCTTTCATCAACCACGGCTGAGCGACACCGCGTGTTGGCTGCTCCGTCACCACTTCGTCCTTTGGCGACCGAATACGGCGGCAAATGAGTTGATTCAGTACGTGCTGCCTCCCACCCAGGTAGATCCGACAAGGACACGAATAGAGGGACAGGCTCGTTATTGGGGTGTTGCCCCCGGATTGCGGCGTGGCCCGCGAATTGCCTCATGCTCCAATCCGAGGTTGCCGATGCCTGTCGAGAAACCCCTCGGATGCCGATATGGGGACAGACACGTTGTTTGTGCACAAGACAAAGCGGCAGCAAGCTGCCGCACTCCAAACGCTTCGCGCCCACCAACGCCCGCTGCATACGCGGCGGCGCGTGAAATACCATCTGGATCAGCGCCGAGATCGAATGAGGCCATATGGGGACAGACACGTTGCTTTGTAGCTCATGCCGATATGGTGCCAGGCACATTGTTTCCTGAAGCGCGGTTGGCCACATGCTGTGGGATCATTTGCCTGTTGGTTAGCCCGTATGTTCCTCGATATTTCGAAGACACCCGCTTCGCAGACCACTTTCGGTATGGGACATGCGGGCTGGTGATTGACGCAGCTCGTCAAAGGCGCACAATAGCGCCATGAAAACCACATCCAGACTCACTCGCAGAGAGTTCGTAGCGGCTTCATCCAAAACACTCGCGCTTGGCGCGGCCCTTGCCAGCGGCCCGGCTCTGAACGTGCTTGGTGCAAACGACAAGATTCGACTGGGTTTCATTGGCGTTGGGGGACGCGGGTTCGACCACTTCAAACAGTTCCAAGCCATGTCAGACGTTGAACTCGTCGCCGCCGCAGACGCCTCCCAACCGAAACTCGAGCGCGCCAAAGCCGCTGCTTCGCAGATTCGGACCTACAAGGATTACCGGCAACTGCTCGAGTCGAAGGACATCGATGCCGTGGTGATCGCGACGCCTGACCATTGGCATGCGATCCAGACAATCCATGCCTGCCAGGCTGGCAAGGATGTGTATGTTGAGAAGCCGCTCGGACACAACATCCGCGAGGGCCGCGCAATGGTGCGTGCAGCACGCAAGTACGACCGAGTTGTGCAACTCGGCACACAGCAACGCTCGGGACCCACATGGATCGAAGCCGTCGAACGCATCAAGTCGGGCGAGTTCGGCAAGATCAGCCTCGTGAGGACGTGGAACTGCTGGGGATTGGAAAGCATTCATGCTGACATGGGCAATCCCCCTGACTCAGACCCACCGCCGGGTGTTGACTACGATTTGTGGTTGGGACCGGCGCCGAGTCGCCGGTTCAATCCGCGTCATTTTGACTTCTATTTCTACTATCACTGGGCGTATTCGGGTGGGATGCTGTCGGCATGGGGCGTCCATTTGTTCGATGTCGTGACATGGGCGATGGGACCGACGATCAATGCCGTTACCACCGTGGGCGGAAAATTCGTGTTCAGTGATGCGCGCGAAACGCCCGACACTGCGGCAGTGACATTTGAATGCCCGGGTTATGTCTGGACCTATGAATTGCGCCACGGCAATGGCAAAGACCCGTGGGGCGAGATGGACCACGGCATCGAGTTCTACGGAACCAAGGCGTCACTCAGAATAAACCGGCGCGGTTACACGGTGTTCCTTGAAGATGCAAGGTCTGAACCTCTCAAGGTCCAGGACCGCGGCCAGGACACCCAACACAAGCGCAACTGGCTTGAATGCATACGCAGCCGGAAACGGCCAAACGCAGATGTCGAACTCGGGCATCTCGGCAGCATTCCGGGTCATTTGGGAAACATCGCCTATCGAGTGGGCCGCCGGATCGTCTGGGACGGCCAGAACGAAACGATCCCGAACGATCCCGATGCGACAGCATTGCTTGGGCGCACGTACCGCGCGCCTTACCTGTTGCCTGAAGTGTAGGAAACACCAGGAATCGTTTTCCAATTGCAGGGGTGCAGCCGCGGGGCTTGACCGGCGTTGACGGTTCCGGTACGGATAACGTCCATCAATATGAATTTCACGCCGCTTTTTGCCGCTGCGTCAGGTGGCACTTTGTTGCGCCTGACGCCGGTCGATTTGCTCATCATTGTCATCTACTTCGTCATGGTGCTGATCATCGGGGGATATCTGAGGAAATACGCGAGCACGGGCGAAGAGTTTTTCATGGCGGGTCGGAAAATGACGGCGTGGATCGCCGGCCTGAGTTTCATATCAGCGAACCTGAGCTCCCTCGAGACGATGGGTTGGTCGGCAATGGCATACCAGTACGGCATGCTGGGCGCACATGCTTATTTGATCGGCGCGATCCCGGCCATTCTGTTTCTGGCGGTGGTGATGATGCCGTTTTATTACATTTGCAAGACGCATTCGGTGCCAGGGTATCTCAAGCTCAGGTATGGCGAAGGATCGCGAGTGCTGGCGGGTGTTTCGTTCACATTCATGACCGTGCTGGTATGCGGCGTGAACATGTTTGCAATGGCGTCGGTTCTGCATTTGCTGCTCGGCTGGAACATCCACGTGAGCATCTGGGTGTCATCCCTCACCGTGGCGGTGTACGTCGCTCTGGGTGGGTTGTTGTCGGCGGTATTCAACGAGGTTCTGCAGTTTTTCCTGATTTGGCTTGGCATTCTCTTGGTGCCGATACTCGGCCTTGTCGAAGCGGGCGGGCTTTCGGGGATGATGGACCGGATCAACGCCGCGAATCCGGGCACGAACTTCACGAGTCTGTGGGCAAACATGGGGTCCGCCTCGGACAACCCGATGGGCATGCACTGGACAGGCATGGTGTTTGGACTTGGGCTTGCGGTGTCGTTCGGGTACTGGTGCACAGACTTTTTGCAGGTCCAGCGCGTTATGGCAGCGAAAAGCCTGCGCGCAGCTCAGAATGGAACGATTATTGGCGCTGTCCTCAAAATGTGTGTGCCGATCATCGTCACTCTTCCGGGGCTGCTCGGGCTTGCGATTCTTCAAGAGAAAGCAGGGATTAAACTGCTTCCGGAACACGAAGCACAGGCAACCGGCGGTTACAGCTACAATCAAGTGTTGCCACTGATGATGGCGCGCTATCTTGGCCCGGGATTGTTGGGGTTGGGCGTCACCGCAATGATCGCCGGTTTCATGTCCGGAATGGCCGGCAATGTCAGCGCATTCGCCACAGTGTGGACATACGACGTTTACCAGCCGTTGCTCAACCGTAACGCGCCCGACCGACACTACGTCAGCATGGGCCGGTGGTGTTCGATTATTGGCGTGTTGATTGCGATCGTGACGGCTTACGCGTCGATGTTGTTCAGCAACATCCTCGTTTATCTGCAGGTGCTGGTGCTGTTCTTTATTGTGCCGCTTTTTGGCGTGGTGATCATGGGCATGCTGTGGAAACAGGCCACTCCCGCAGGAGGGTTCTGGGGCCTTGCCACCGGCACACTCGCTTCAATCTGCATGTTCCTTTACGTCCACTGGTTCCCGGGCTGGTACGTCCCGTTCATGGAAAAAGACGTGAAAGACCTTCCCGCGCTCGCTCAGAAGCTTCACTCCGCTTCAACGCCAATCGCAGCACACGTTTCCCAGAATCTCTCGCCTCAAACGCGCCAGTTGCTCGCGGATTTCGTTGGCTCGGACAAAGTCGGCGCCATGCAGCAAAAAGGTTTGTGGAACCGGCTGCAGCAGGCTGTAAGAACTCCTGACCCGGAAGTGCTTCGCGTCCGCACTGCTTTGGTCAAGGACCTGAACTCGTTGCTGAATCAACCCGGACTCTACACGGCGGAGAGGTTTTCGGGTGTGTCTCTCGACCAGGCCGCTCGGCAAACCGATCCGAGCAAACTCAAATCCGAAGACCTCGCAAGGTTCAATCGCAGGCTGCTCGTGAGCGCGTTCCCTGCCGAGCTGGCGCCAATGAGAAAGCTTGAAGCGACCCAGCTCAATCCGCGACATGCCGAACATATCGCGACGTCGCCCAAAGCACAGGACATGGCCGTGAACATGTTTAGCGCGTTTTGGTCTTTGTTACTGACCATTGGCACTGTGATTATGGTGAGCCTGTTCACCCGACCAAAACCGGACTCCGAAATCAAGCATCTTGTCTATGGTCTGGCGCCGTTGCCTGATGAAGGGCAGTGCCCGTGGTACGAAAAACCCGTTTTCTGGGCTGCCGTTGTGGGCGTCGTGCTCGTTATCGTGAATATCATATTCTGGTGAGGGGTTGCATATGGAACACGGACATCATCAAGTGCCAATTTGGTTTTTCATCGGCGCGCTGCTTACTGTCTATGGCGTGCTGATTCTGGGTGTGGGCATTTACAGCCTTGCCAACCCGCCGATCCAAAAGGTCGCCCTTTGGGAAAAACACGCCGACATCTGGTGGGGTGCGCTCCTGATCATCATAGGTTTAATTTACGCGATTCGCTTCCGGCCAGGCCGCAGCCCTTGAAACAAGGCGATAGATTCCCCTGCCGATTCCGATTGCCCGGGACGCGGCAGAAAACCGGTGGCGGAAAGATCATAGGCAGAAGAATAGTTGGCAGAAAGATGGCGGGTAAAACACTTGTCGGTCCTTAGCCTGCATATTTCCCAGCCCGGCGCCGCCGGAACCAAAGTCGCCTGACGGGCAACGCCCCCGGCTCTTACCCCCGGATCTTCAGACACCGCGGGCTGGGAATATGCCTGCGACACCGTCGCTGGGAAAAGCGCCATGATCCAGCCCCCACTGGACGCAACCCTGCGGGGGCAAGTTCCAACCACATCAAACTGTTCCGCCTAAAGGCGGGACCCTAACGGCCGCGGGCGCAGCATCGCCCAAAGTGCAAGCCAACCGATCGCCGCTAGAGTTCCGCGTTTACGCGGAACACAGGCAGTTCACCGAACAGTGCTGATGCTCACGTTCATGAAACTGTTCTGCCTAAAAGGGGGGACTCTAACGGCCGCAGGCGCGGCGCCGCCCGATGCGCAGAGCAACCCATCGCTGCCAGACTTCCGCCTTTACGCTGAAAACTGAAAGCTTTCTGGCCCTCATTGTGGTACCCCAGCGCTGCGGCGGATGCAATGGGCGGTGGCAGGCGCGAAGCGTTTG